>JACCXQ010000111.1 GCA_013696945.1 Chloroflexota bacterium
GGGCACCGCGGCACCGTGGGACGCTCCAGGCTCGAGCGAGGGCTCGGGCGTGGCCTCGGGCGTGGGCGGCGGAGTCTCGGGCCCGACCGTGGTGAGCGGGAGTTGCGGGCCGACGACCCCGTGCCAGCCCAGGGTCTTGCCGCTCGGCAGTCGGACGTCGAGCTTCACGAGCCAGTCCCCGGCTTCGGCGGGCAGGGGGACGCCATCGAGGTGGAGCACCGCCTGCGCACCGGGCGCGATGCCGTCTGGGAACGGCACCGAGGCGAGGAGCGTTCCGGGCGCCGGCGAGCCGTCGTACAACGGTACGGCCGGCACGACACGTGCCTCGACCACCCAACCGGCGGACGTCGCGTTACCGGTGTTCGTGACCTCGACACGGTAGTCGCCAGTCGATGCGGTGGGCCGCACGTCCGGCGCATCGATGACCTCGTAGCGCAGCCCGTATGCACGCCGCGCCAGCCAGTCCGTTATCGCCTCGAAGAACGCCACGGCGAGCTGGCCACGCGCCTTCCACTTCGCGAGCACCGCCAGCTCGTTCGAGTGATCCATGAAGAGCGACTCGGTCATCACCGACGGCATCAGCGAGGGCCGCGGCACATCGCGCTGACGGTAGGGCCGCACGACGTAGAAGTCGTAGAAGCGGACGCCGCGATCGATGGGGTACCAGGAGGAGCTCCTGAACGGCTCCAGGCGTCTGATGTGGGCCGACTGCACGAGACTCGCGAACGCGACGGCTTCGGGAGACCAGGTGCGCTCGTCGTTCGTCCAGGTCTCCGAGCCCCGGACGCATCGGCATCCATACGCGTTGTCCATCAGCGTCACGTACAGGTCGGCGCGCGCCAGGTTGGCCACGTCGTTGCGCGCGGCGAGCTCATCGCGCAGGCTGACGTCGCCGTCACCGATGACGTCTACCGGCGGGTCGTTGACGGCTCGGTCCGTGCTTCGCGTCATCACGACACGGATGCCCGATGCCTCGAGCATCTCGCGCAGCCGCAGCGCCGTGTCGAGGACCATGTCCTCTTCCTTGATGCCACCGTAGACGGCCCCTGGGTCGCGGCCGCCGTGACCCGGGTTGAGGACCACCGTGATCGCGCCGGGGGCGGGCGGGTACGGGGCTCGCGGGGCCTTGGCGACTGCCACGACCATCGATCCGCTCGCGCCGCTCCCGTCGGTCGCCGTCACGCTGAAGCGGTACGGACCGTCCGGAACGATCCGTCGCTGCCCGTCCCGGCCATTCCACGACCATCGCCAAGTGCCGGCGTCGCGATCCACGGCAGTAGCGATGACCCTGATCGGACGATCGGCGAAGTCGAGGACGGTCACGGTCATCGACGCGGCGCTCACGAGGCGGACATCCACGTAGACCTTGTCGCGGATCCCATCGCGGTCGGGCGAGAACGGCGAGTCGACGACGACAGCCGACTCGATCAGCGACCCGGGGCCCTGCGCTGCCTGCACGATGGGCGCGGCCGAGGACGCCGAAAGCGAGAGGGCGATGACGATGCCGGCGAGTCTCGACCATCGGCTTCCGGCGCAGAGATCCGTACGGGTGCGGGGCGCGACCACTCTGACCCCCGGATAGGCTGGACCAGCGGCGGTCCAGTGCGACTGTACCAACCGTGAACAGCCTTCCGACCCGGACGACGCGGGCCTGTGAGCGGAACGAAGGTCCCCCTTCCACACCGCACCGGTCGTCGGCAGCATCACGGCAGACGCCGGGGCCGTGGTCGGGGGTTGCTCGGACGCCCATCGACGGTCGCGGCGTCAACCCGCTCTCATGGAGCGGATCCACGGTGCACGCCGTACGCTGCGACCGCTTCAGGACGCATGGGGAGGATCGGTGACGCTCCGGACACCACTCGGCGCCCTGTGCCTCGCCCTTGCCGGCGCGCTCCTGCCTGCGGCGAGCGTGATCGCGGAGGAGGCGTCGGGAGGTCCGACGACAGCGGTCATCGTCCGCCTGCGGCCGGCCCAAGCCGGGATCCCACGCACGCAGCTAGCCGTCGGGCGCCAGGTCCGCCAGCTCGAGGATCGCGTCGGGTTCCGCGCCACCCATCACTACCGCCACGCCGTCCAGGGTTTCGCCGCGTCGCTCACGGCGCCCACTGTGACGCTGCCGGTCGAGGCACCCTCAGCGATCGGG
>JACCXQ010000128.1 GCA_013696945.1 Chloroflexota bacterium
TTCACATGCAGCGCGCGGCCGATGCCGCTGCGCTCGCCGGGGCGATCCACCTTCCCGGCAACCCCGGACGGGCCGCGACCGTCGCGCGCGCGGAGGCGGCGAAGAACGGATACACCGAGGGCGCGGCGGGGGTGACGATCTCCGCAGTGCAGGATGGAAGCAACCCGCGGCGGCTGAATGTCGCGATCCGCGGCCCGGTCGGGACCTATTTCGCCCGTGTCTTCGGCATGACCAGCATCACCGTGACCGTGACCGCCAAAGCCGAGTTCACGCTGCCCGTGCCCATGGGCAGCCCGCAGGATTACTACGGTATCTGCCAGCTGGCCGAATGCACCAGTGCGACGCCGCCCGTTTGCAAGTCCACCCAAGTCGTAAAGGCACCGGGCGCCCGCGGCGCTGGCGGCTTCCTGGCGTCCCAAGGGTTCTGGGGCGCGGTCATCACCCGCGGTGGGCAGCGCAGCAACGGCGACGCCTATTCCCCCGCCAACAACGGCGCGTGGCCGAACGCAAACTTCGACGCAGCGGGCTACGACTACCAGGTGGTGTTCCCATCGGGAACGACCAACGGGCGCGTCTACCTCTACGACGCCACGTTCTGCGCAGTGGGGCACGGGCCGAGTGGCTCGTACCTCGGCACGGGCGATCACTGGATCGGGCCCGGCAACACGCAGGTCACGACCGACTTCTATCTCTGGAACACTATGAACACGCCGTACAGCAAAGGCGACGATGTCCTCGTCGCATCGTCGGGCACCCGGTTCGACAACGAGAACCAGGTCGACGAGGGCGTCAAGTACAAGGGCGACGGGCGCTACAGCGACGGCGGCTACAACGGGTCCACATCGGCCGACTGCAAGTCTCACGCCGACCACAACAAGTGGTACGGACTCGCCCAGAACCTCGGCGCCGGCACGTACCGGATCCAGGTCACGAGGAGCACACCCGCCAACTCCGGGACCAACGCGGAGAACATGTGGGGCATCCAGGTCGTATCGAACAGCGCGGCGACCCCACGCGTCCACGGCCTTGGGCGGATGGCCGCATTCGCCAACATCGACGGCGGCGCTTCGCTTTTCTACCTCGCCCAGGTGAAGGCGGAATACGCGGGCAAGACGCTCGAGATCCGCCTCTTCGATCCCGGTGACGTGGGTGGCGATGCGTTCCTCCGCATCAAGCGGCCCGGCGGGCTCGCCTACACCGATGCCGTGTTCAGCTACACGGCGGACAACGGCCGCAATCGGCACGAACGTGTCGGTCATCCAGACGGCGGCAGGCGGCAGCAACCTGTTCAACGACTCGTGGATCACCATCAGCATCCCGCTGGCGAACACGTACGGGGTGGGCGCCGACGACCTCACCCCCACCGGCGAGACCGAACCCGGCTGGTGGAAGATCGAGTACGCGATCACGCGCGCCGGCAACGACACGACGACCTGGGAGGTCAACATCCGCGGCAGCCCGGTACATCTCGTGCCCTGATCGGCGCGAGATCGCTGGACGGGGTCGCCCGCAGGTGAGAGATTCCCTCCAGCGCATGTTTGCGTGCGACTGGGATGCCGGCCTCCCGTGGCCGGATCGGGAGGGACGCGATCATGACCATGATCCGGCGAACTGCCCTGCGAGCGATGCTCGGCGCGTTGAGCGCGCTGCTCATCGTGGGGTCCACCGTCCTGGCAGAGAGCGGGTTCTCCGACCCTGTGACCCTGCGCACCGGACCAGCCGCGGCGGGCGTGGAGCTGGAGGATGTGGCCGCCAAGGGAAGCAACGTCTCGGTCGTCTGGGAGGAGTTCGAGGGCGGCCAGAGCGACATCCGGCTGCGCACGAGCATGGACGGAGGACGGACCTTCCGGTCACAGCGGCTCGTTGAGGACCGGCATGGCTCGAACGCCAGCACGGACATCTGCGCTGGTTTCGCGTGGGTCGCCCATTCGTTCCGGCTCGCGGGGGATCCCAACACCTCGGATGGGCTGATCGTGGATGGTTTGGCTATCTCTGGGCCGGTCGTCAGTGGCGAGGCCCTGGTGAGCTCGGGGGGGTCCCAGAACGTCGACGAGACGGACTTCGCGTGCGTCGGGTCGCGCCGCCGCGCCGCGGCCTGGGTCGACCGCGATTTCAAGGCCACCTCCATCGTCCATGTCCGGTTCCTGCCCATCCTGCTCGACCCTAATGGCCAGGAGCCGCCCGACTTCGAACGATCGTTCGAGGCCGACGGATTCACGCCGGTAGCGCTCGCGGCGAGCGGGTCACATGCCTGGCTCGCGTGGCACACCACCGATAGGCGCATCCGGATCAAGCCATTCGATGTCGGGCCCGGCCCCGACTTCACGGTCACGCCGAGGCCGGCGGTCACTCTGCCGGACAGCGGGTCGTCCAGCGGGGACATCGGCCTTGGCGCCGCAGGGTCGAGGCTCGTCATCGCCTACGGGCTCAATGGCCACACCTTTGCCCGGGTGAGCACGGACTGGGGCGCGAGCTTCGGCCCACGGGAAAGGCTGCTGACCGGCTTCGAGGACGGCCTCACGTCGGCGGTGAGCGCCGACATCCGCGGCTCGCGCGCAGTCGTTCACGCCGTGGAGACGGGCGGGTTCATCGACCCCGTCATCCGGGCGCACCGCTTCCAGTCAACGAATGATGGAGCCACCTGGAACGGGGCCCTTCGCGACAGCGACGGCATCCGGATGGGCGCGTTCACGGCCGACGGCGGGACTCGCCTCGTCGAGGCGTGGGACCAGAGCGCATCCAACAACGATCCGCAGCGGCTCCGGTTCCATCGGGAGCTCTGAGGGTGGGGCGCTCCGATGAGACGCGGCACGTCGGCCGAGCCTGGCCGGTCGGGGCGCGGACTTCACTTCTAGCGTTGCCGGAGCAGGCAAACGAGGCGTAGATCGACGATGTGTCGATCCGGCTCGGTCCCCGACCCCGGATCACGCTCGCCGACCGCTGTCGGGCGGGAGCCGCGGTCCCGCTGGGAGCTCGGCCGGGTCACGCAAGCGGCCGAAACCGATGTCGTGACACTAGTAGTGAAGTCGGCGCACCGTTCAGGGTGACCCTCCACCGTAGACTGCCCCCATGACCCGACGCTTCCGGTTCCGCGTTGTCGATGTCTTCACGGACCGGCCGCTCCAGGGCAACCCGCTGGCGGTCTTCCCTGAGGCCGAAGGGCTGACGGACGACGAGATGCAGGCCGTCGCCCGCGAGATGAACCTGTCCGAAACCAGCTTCGTCCTGCCACCCACCGAGGCGGGACGCGCGGCTGGCGCTGATTACCACGCCCGCTTCTTCACCCCCGGGACGGAGCTGCCGTTCGCCGGCCATCCATCGCTGGGGACCGCGTTCGTGCTGGCGCAGGATGGGCGCTTCGGCGCCCTCTCGGGCAAGGCGATCGAGGTACGCCAGGAGCTCGTCGTCGGGGTCTTGCCGATCCGCCTCGATCTGGACGGCGACCCGCCGACGATCAGGAACGTCACGATGACGCAGGCCGCCCCGGAGCTGATCCAGGATCTGGACGAGGACGAGATCGACGAATTGTGTGAGGCGCTGGAGGTCGACCGGGATGCGTTGGGATGGTCGGACGGCCCGCGAGGGGCGGTCACGGCGCATCCCCAGGTCATCTCGACCGGGCTGGCGCACCTCATCGTCCCCTTCCGCGACCGCGAGGTGATGGACGAGGTCGACAGGGAGAGGATCGACGACGAGCTCGGCGACATCCTGGCCGGCCAGGGCGCGGTGGCTGCGGCGCTCGTCGCCCCCGGGGCGTGGGGGGCGGTACCTGATGCTGAGGCGTCCGTCCGGCTGCTCGAGAGCGCGCAGCTGCGCATCGAGGTCGACCCGGCCACCGGCTCGGCCGCCGGACCCATCGCGGTGCTGTTGGGTCAGGCGCTGGGCGTACGTGACAAGACGTACAGGATCGTGCTGGAGCAGGGCACGGAGATCGATCGCCCCTCCCGGATGGTCGCGGAGGCTGACTTCTCAGCCGATGGGCACCCGGGCGCGGTGCGGGTCTCGGGCAGCGTGGTTTCCGTCATCGAGGGCTGGCTGACGCTACCCTGAGCCCTTCCCGACCTGAGGAGATGCCGTGAAGTCCTGGTCCAGCCCACCGCCCATGTCCATCGACCCGCAGAAGCGCTACACCGCGGCGATCGAGACGTCGGCCGGAACGATGACCGCGGAGCTGTTCCCCGGTGACGCGCCGAAGACGGTCAACAACTTCGTGTTCCTCGCTCGCGAGGGCTTCTACGAGGGCGTGATCTTCCACCGGGTGATCCCCGGATTCATGATCCAGGGCGGCGACCCGACCGGCCGCGGCACCGGCGGTCCCGGCTACAAGTTCGACGACGAGCCGGTGAAGCGGAAGTACACGCGCGGCACGCTTGCCATGGCCAATGCCGGCCCGAACACGAACGGCTCGCAGTTCTTCGTGATGCACGCCGACTACGGACTGCCGCCGAGCTACACGGTCTTCGGCAAGCTGACCGGTGGCGAGGAGGTGGTCGATGCGATCGCCACGGCGCCGACCGGGGGACAGGACCGGCCGCGCGACCCGGTCCGCATCGAGCGCGTCACGATAGGCGAAGAGTGAGCGCCGCGCGCCGGTCCACGGCGGCCCCGGGCCGGTCGACGGCCACTTCGGGCCGGTCGACGGCGACCAAGCGCCAGTCGACGGCCACCGGGGGCAGCTCGACAAGGGGCAGGAGCCCGCTCGGAGTCGACCTCCGGAGGCGGCTGCGGGTCGTACCGGGCAAACGCGTCGACCTTGCGAAGATCGACCCGTCCGAGTCCTTCGGGCACGCCAAGGATGAAGCGGACGAGCTCCTCGAGGCGGGTCGCCTTCGACTCGAGTCTCTCCAGGAGCGGCTCTGGGCGAGCAAGGGCGGGTCGCTGCTCGTGGTCCTCCAGGGCATCGACACGGCGGGCAAGGACGGCACCATCCGCCACGTCATGACGGCCTTCAACCCGCAGGGCTGTTCCGTGACCGGCTTCGGCGTCCCCACGCCCGACGAGCTGGCCCATGACTACCTATGGCGCACCCACCGCTCCACGCCTGCCAAGGGGACCATCGCGATCCACAACCGCTCGCACTACGAGGACGTGCTGGTGGTCCGCGTCCACGATCTCGTCCCGCGCAAGGTCTGGCGGCAGCGCTACGACCAGATCAACGCGTTCGAGCGCCACCTCGCGGACAACGGCACGACCATCGTCAAGATCTTTCTCTGGATCTCGCGCGACGAGCAGGCGCAGCGGCTCCAGGCGCGTATCGACACCCCGGAGAAGCGCTGGAAGTTCAAGCGCGCCGATCTGGCGGAACGCAAGCGCTGGGACGACTACGTGGCCGCGTACGAGGAGGCCCTCACGCGCTGCTCGACAGACGTCGCGCCGTGGTACGTCATCCCGTCGAACCGCAAGTGGTTCAGGAATGTCGCCGTGGCGGAGATCCTGGCCGACACGATGGACGGGATGAAGCTCACCTACCCGCCGGCCGAGGAAGGCATCGAGTCGATCATCGTCGAATGAGCAGGATCGACCTCGGGTTCAAGTCGTCGCCACAGGCGGTCGACTGGGCGACCATCGAGCGACTCTGGGAGCTGGGTGGCTCGCTCGAGGTGTACGACTCTGCGTGGCTGAACGATCATCTGACCGACCAGTCGCACGATCGTGGCGGCGCCTCGTTCGAGCCGATGACCCTGCTGGCGGCGCTGGCGCGGCATGTGCCGCGGCTGCGCGTGGGACACCTGGTGCTCGCCAACACGTTCCGCCACCCGGCAGTGCTGGCCAAGGAGGCGACCGTCCTCGACAACGTGACGGGAGGTCGCTTCATCCTGGGGTTGGGCGCGGGCTGGCATGAGGGGGAGCACCGCTCGCTGGGCATCGAGCTGCCGCCGATCGGTGAGCGCATCGACCGTTTCGAGTCGGCGGTGCGCATCATCAAGGCGCTCTTCTCCGAGGAGGCCGCCCGCGAGCCAGGGGTGACCCTCGATGCGCCGCCCTGGCGGCTGGAGGGTGCGGTGAACCTGCCCGCGCCCGTCCATCCGGGCGGTCCGCCGCTCTGGCTGGGCGGGCAGCGGCCGCGCGGCCTGAAGATCGCCGCTCGGTACGCCGATGGCTGGAACTTCACCGGCAACCTGGGCGACCTGGACGACTTCCGCGAGCGGCGGGACGTGCTGTTGCGGTCATGCGACGAGGTCGGACGCGATCCGGCGGAGATCACCGTCTCGGTGCAGCTGCCAGGCGGAGCCGATGCCACTGAGCGGCGCGCGACCGTGGCCAAGGCACTCGAGTACGTCCGCGAGGGTGCGCAGCACCTCATCCTGGTCGTGCCTGCCTCGCGCGGCCCGGACGGGCTCCAAGCGTTGACCGACGACGTCGCGATCCCCGTGCGGGACGCGCTGGGCTAGGATCACGCTGGGCGGTCGCCGTCGTTCCATGGGTGCGGTTGCCGGCTAAACGGCCCGCTGGCCACCCCGCCATCTTCTCGCCCACGGTCGCTAACGACGACCTCTGGCCTCGCAGATGGCCAGGCGCTCGAGCGGCGGTCGCAAACGGCTCCTCAGGGCCTCGCAGGAACCTTGCGCGCATCACCCGGGCGATGGGCCAGGTCGGTCGACGGGCACCGGGCCGAGTGTGCACGCCGTGAGCGCAAGGCCCGATCAAGCGTGCCGGCCCGACGACCCTCGTGCTCATGCGGCCCTCGAGGAGCCTCGCCGGACAAGCTGCACGGTGGCCATTCCCCTGCTAGTGCCCGCGCCATGAGCGTCTGTCCAGAGCGAGAGGCATGAGATGGCTCTGGCGGGCGCGCGGAGCCACGGGAGCACCGTACGCCCATCGTCCGGGAAGGCCGCACGAAGCGTGGCCGAGTGAGCCGGTGGGCAGCGCGGCGATCGAGAGGCATGCTGTTGCCGGTAGACCCGCGCGGTGGCAGAAAGGGGGACCGGTTGAGCCAGGAGCGTGACACCGGAGACCAGGGGCTCCTCGATGAGGCGCGGCGCGCCGTCCTCTCGACGATCGCGCAGGACGGCCGGCCGCGATCGGTGCCCATCTGCTTCGTCGCGATGGATGACGTCATCTGGACGCCGATCGACGAGAAGCCCAAGTCAGCCGCCGACCCGCGCTCGCTCGCTCGCGTTCGCGACATCGTGCGCGACCCGCGCGTCACCGTCCTCGTCGATCGCTGGGACGAGGACTGGTCCCGACTGGCCTGGCTGCGCGTCGAGGGCACGGCCGCACTGGTCGAGCCTGGGGCGGCCGGCCACGCACAGGCCGTGGAGGCGCTGCGCTCGCGCTACTCCCAGTACGAAACGCAGGCCCTGGAGGATCGCCCGCTCATCCGCATCGGGATCGAGCGTAAGGTCGGATGGAGGGTCGGTCCAGGGGCCTGACCCGCCGAGTCAGAGCTGCCGGCGGAAGCGGATCCGTTGGTTCATCGCATCGGTGAACGTCTCGTCCCACGCTTCCACCTCGCGAACATCGCCTACCACGACCGTGTGGACCCCCATCCGGCGCCCCTGCTCGCCGAGCTGGGTCCCGCTCCACGTGGAGCCCAGGTTCGAGCTGCGGAAGCGGAACTGGTCGACCTGGACGTCGAACGGGTTGCCGCCGTTGACCACGATGCCGTGGACCAGGATCTTCGAGCCTCGCAGGTCGAGGCTGGTCCCGCCCGTGCCGAACTCCGTTGCGTACAGCCCGTCGAGCAGCCGCTCGCGTGGCCCGAACGACTGGCCGCCGTCCGTGCTGACGCGCACGAACGTATCGGCGAAGCTCGCGTAGACGAGCGCCACGTTGGAGCCCCACGCAGTCATGTGCATCTCACCGGTCGGCTGGATGTCCTCGCCAAGGACCAGGGTGGGGAACGTGGTGACGAGCGAATCTGGCCCCGGTCCGATCTCGAAGCGCTTGATCCGAAGTCGGTTGTCGCGCACCCAGGCGGCGTACGCGCGATCGGCCGTCCCTGCGACGGCCACCTCGGAGAACTCACCGGCCGGCAGGTCGTACTCGTAAGAAGGCGGCGGCGGCGGACCCTTGACCGGCGGGTCGATCGGATCGATGCGAATGAGGACGCGGTCGCCCGGATCGTCCACCTCATCGATCCACGCCGTGATGGTGCGGACGCTGCCGATGCACGCGACGTCCGGGAATCGGCCCACGGTCGGCTCAAAGGGATCGGTCAGCAGCGCGCCGATGAACCCGGAGCCGTCCACGTCGTTGCCTTCGAGGACGATCTCCCACTCACCGGGATCGGCATCGTCGGTGTGAAGTGCGTAGGCGCTCCAGACGTAGCCGGCGCAGATGTCCATCCGCATCTCGCGGCTGTCGCGCGAATCGACGGTCTTGGTCGCGGCGAAGGTGGCGCCGCCGTCGTCACTGAGCCGGTAGAACAGCTCTGGACCGCCGACTCGCTCCTCCTGCCACCCTACTGCGACGCGGTCGCCGTTCGTGGCTGCGTCCGAGAGGACGACATCTACATCGTCGTCGCCGGTGCGCAGGGTGGTGGCTCCGGAGAAGCCGCCTCCGCCGCCGAGCACCGATGTGCTCACGAGGAGGACGGCTATCGCGCCTCCCACGATGCCTGTGGCGATCCGAGCGTGGCCGGATCAAGCAGTCGATCGGTCCATCGGGTGCCTCCAGCGTCCCGCGCCCGCGTCCCTACGGGCTCTCGTAGGGCGCGAGTCTGGCAGTCGGCAGGGCGAAGTCCACCCTGTCCGGCGGCCAGCCGCTCACGGTGCGATCATCAGCTTCCTGACTTGCGAAGGCCCCCGCGTCGGGTGATCGCGCGACTCGCGAGTGCCGCCACGCCCATCGCGACGAGAGCGCGTTCGGCGATCGGGAGCGGGCGGACGACCGCCAGGAACTGCTCGGCACGCGATCGATCGACCATCGAAAGCAGGGCAGATCCGCGGACCGTCAGCGCAAGGGTCCGTTGGCGGCGGTCGACGACTTCCTCGGTCCGCTCCAGCAGGCCCTTCCGCTCCAGGCTCGTGACGATCCGACTCGTTCCAGACGGCGTTCGGCCGATCCGCTCCGCCAGGTCGGCGACCGTGAGGGTCTCGGCACCCCCGACCGCGTAGAGCGCGGCGAGCTGGGTGAAACCCATCTTCAGATCGCCGAGCTGCGCCGCGAAGCCGATCACGAGCTCGCGCCAGAGAGCCCGCCCGACGGCGATCCGGTCCGAGAGCAGGCGCGGGTTCTGGAGCTCGTCGCGCGCGGCTCGAACGACCGGGCTGAGGAGGCTGTCGGGGTCCGCGGTGTCGACCATGCATGCATGGTTGCACATGTCTGTCCGCCATCCGCCGCTGCGACTGCTACGGTTCCGTGTGATCGGGGCATGTGCGCCCGGTCGTCCCAATGAAAGGTCGGGCTCCGTTGCCGTTCGCTTTCGTGTTCCCGGGTCAGGGCTCCCAGTCGGTCGGCATGGGCCGGGCGCTGGCCGAGGCGTCAGCTGCGGCCACTGGAGTCTTCTCGGAAGCGGACGGGGCACTCGAGCGGTCGGTCAGTGGCCTCGCGTGGGACGGCCCGGCCGAGACGCTGGACCTGACGGAGAACGCCCAGCCAGCGCTGCTCGCGTCGTCGATCGCGTTCCTCCGCGCGTTGGACGAGCGGCGGTCAGCGGGGGGCGAGGATCGAGTGGTGCCCGCGTTCTATGCCGGCCACTCGATGGGCCAGTACAGCGCGATGGTCGCGGCGGGGGTCCTGGAGCTTGCCGACGGCGTGCGCCTGGTCCGCGAGCGGGGTCGACTGATGCAGGCTTCCGCCGAAGATGGTGCCATGGCAGCGATCATCGGGCTGGACGACGACCGGGTCGCGGAGCTGGAGTCGGCCGGCCGCGAGGCGGGCGTCTTCACGATCGCCAACCGCAACTCACCCGGCCAGGTGGTAGTGAGTGGGGAACGACGCGCCGTGGAGCGTGCCGCGGAGGCGGCCAAGGGGCTGGGGGCGAAGCGGGCGATCTTGTTGCCGGTCAGCGTCGCGGCCCACTCGCCGCTGATGCAGCGCGCCGCTGACGGGATGCGGACCATCCTCGAGGCGGTCGCGTTCCGAGATCCCATGGCACCGCTTCTCGCGAACGCCGACGCCCGTCCCCTCACTACCGGCGACGAGTGCCGGGCCGAGCTCGTCGAGCATCTGACGCGCGGCGTCGACTGGGTCCGCGCCGTCGAGCACATGCGCGACGCCGGTGTCGATACCTTTGTCGAGATCGGACCGGGCAAGGTCCTCACGAACCTCATCAAGCGCATCGCGCCCGATGCGAGCGCCGTCGCCACTGACGACGGAACCGCGGCCGGTGGCCTGCGCGACCCCTTCGAATCCCCACAGGAGTAGCCCGACCATGCGCCGCCCAGATTTCTCACGCCGCGTCGCAGTCACCGGCCTCGGCGTGATCAGCCCCATCGGGCAAGACATCGACACGGTCTGGTCGAACCTGGTCGCCGGCAACACCGGTCTCCGCCGCATCACGCGCTGGGACCCCACCCCGTACGAGGCGCAGGTCGCGGGCGAGGTCGAATTCGATGCCGGGGCGTGGATGGACTTCAAGGCCGCTCGTCGGACCGACCGCAACGTGGTCATGGGCGTCGCCGCCGCAAAGCAGGCGCTCGCCGACTCCGGCCTGGAGGTCACGCAGGAGAACCGGGACGATATCGGCGTCATCTTCGGGTCGGGGGCCGGGGGGCCGTACCTGATGATGGAGAACAAGATCCAGTGGGACACGAAGGGCGCGCGAACCGTGAGCCCCTTCTTCATCGCCAACATGCTTCCCGACACGGCGTCCGGCCAGATCGCCATCGAGACGGGCATCCGCGGCTCGAACATGTGCGTGGTCACCGCCTGCTCGACGGGCACGCACAACATCGGGGAGGCGGCCGAAGGGATCCGCCGCGGTGACTACGTGGCGGCCCTCGCCGGCGCGACCGAGAACCCGCTCCATGAGCTGGCGCACATCGGCTTCTCCAACATGCGCGGCATGGGCCTGCCGCGGCCGGGTGAGGGCCCGGAGTCGGTCTCACGTCCGTTCGACGCGACGCGCAACGGCTTCGTCCTGGGAGAAGGCGCCGGGGCGATGATGCTCGAGGACCTGGAGATGGCGAAGGCGCGTGGCGCCAAGGTCTACGCCGAGGTCGTGGGGTATGGCTCGGCGGCCGACGCCTGGGACCTCATCCAGCCGGTCGAGAAGGGTGATGGCATCCGCCGCGCGATGCTTCAGTCTCTGGAGCGCCATGGCATCCCGGCCGACGAGATCGACCTCATCAATCCGCACGGGACATCGACGCCGCTCGGCGACCTGCGCGAGGCGCAGGCCATCTGGGCGGTCTTCGGCGAGCACACGCCCAAGATCGCCATCAGTGCCACCAAGTCGCTGACGGGCCACCTGATGGGCGCGTCAGGGGCGTTCGAGGGCGTGGCCACGG
>JACCXQ010000141.1 GCA_013696945.1 Chloroflexota bacterium
AGGGCCCTGAGCGCGACGCGCGGGGACTTCACCCGAGGGTGGGCGAGTTGACCGTCGACGAGATCC
Source organism: Chloroflexota bacterium (assembly GCA_013696945.1). Classification (GTDB taxonomy): domain Bacteria; phylum Chloroflexota; class Limnocylindria; order Limnocylindrales; family CSP1-4; genus Palsa-1032. The sequence goes on from JACCXQ010000141.1 coordinate 67, forward strand.
TCGAGCGCTTCATCGTCCGGCACCTCGAGGAGCATGCCGACCAGCTCGAGGGACTCGCAGCGGCCAGCGGGTGACCGAGCCGCGCTTCGTCCCGTACCGGCCGCCGCGCATGGCCGTTGCAGGATCACTGGAGCGCGGCAGGCACTTCCTGGAGCTGATGGACGCCCGTCGCAGCGTCCGTTCATTCAGTCCCGAGCCGATCCCTCGCGAGGCCATCGAGCTGGCCATCCACACCGCATCGACCAGCCCTTCGGGCGCACACCAACAGCCGTGGACGTTCGTCGCGGTCAGCGAGCCAGAGACCAAGCGCCTCATCCGGGTCGCTGCCGAGCGGGAGGAGAAGCGCTCCTACGAGGGCCGCATGTCCCAGGAGTGGCTGGACGCTCTACGTCTGCTGGGCACGGACTGGCACAAGCCATACCTGGAGCTCGTGCCGTGGATCGTCGTGTGCTTCGAGCAGGTCCACGGCTGGTGGCCGGACGGACGGGTCCGCAAGCACTACTACGCCCGGGAGAGCGTCGGCATCGCCTGCGGACTCTTCATCGCGGCCCTCCACCAGATGGGGCTCGCTACCCTCACGCACACACCGAGCCCGATGGGATTCCTGGGACGGATCCTGGACCGACCGTCGAACGAGCGGCCGTTCATCCTCTTTCCGATCGGCTACCCGGCTCCCGACGCGATGGTGCCCGACCTTGCGCGCAAGTCGCTCGACCAGATCTCGGTCTGGGACCCGACCCCGAGCGAAACATCATGAGCGACACCGCGCGGGCGGGAGACGTGGTCCGGGCTCTGTGGGATAGGTTCGAGGCACGCGACTGGGAAGGCGCCGCTCCCCTCCTGGATCCGGGGCTGGCCGTCGAGTGGCCCGCCACGCGCGAACGGTTCACGACCGCGGCGGCGTACCTGTCGATGAACCGCGCCTATCCCGAGCCGTGGGGCCACATGCGGGTCATGGAGGTCGTCTCGCAAGGCGACCGAGCGGCGGCCCTCGTCGCCATCGACGCCCCTGACGGCGTATTCCGCTGCGCCGGCTTCTACCGCGTGGTCGATGGCCGGATAGTCGAAGCGACCGAGCTGTGGCTCAGCGAGGGCGCGGAGCAGCCGCCACCAGAGCGGGCTCGCTGGTCGACCCCGGTTCCTGCAGAGTCGCCGGGATAGTCAGCCCATGCGTGCGGCGAGCACGTCGCGGGCGAAGCGCAGGATCGCGTCCTGGTGCTCGATCGCCCGCTCGATGTCCGCCCCGGCCGCGTGGCCGGCGTCGAACCAGATCACCTCGATGGGCTTGCCGAGCGACCGAAGGCGCGCCTCATAGTCCTCCACCTGGCGCGCGGGACAACGGGTGTCATTGCGACCCTGGATGATGAGGACCGGGGCGTCGACATGCTCGGCGTACGTGATCGGCGACGCCTTGACGTACGCGTCCGGCATCTCGTCCGGCGTGCCGCCGAAGAGCGCCCTGTCGTAGGCGCGCAGCACGTCGTTCTCGTCCTCGTACTCCGTCACCCAGTCGGCGACGGCGACGCCCGCCATCCCACCGGCCCAGAGTCCGGGCACCGTACCCAGCGCCTGGAGAGTCAGGAATCCACCGTACGACCAACCGGTCAGGAAGACCTGGTCGGGGCGCGCGATCCCTTGCGCGACCAGCCACTCCCGACCCGCGACGATGTCGGCCACCTCGAGGTCGCCCGGATGCCCCCAGATCGACTCCTTGAAAGCGCGCCCGAACGTCGTCGAGCCGCGGTAGTTGATGCTCAGGAAGCAGAAGCCACGGTCGAGCCAGGATTGCGCCCGGGGCTGGAAGCTCTGCATGGTCACCGACTCAGGCCCGCCGTGGGTCTCGATGACGGCCGGAAACGGCCCAGCGCCATCGGGCACCGCAAGCCACGCCTGGATCGGCGACCCATCGTCGGTCGGGAACCTGACCGAGCGCCACGGCCGTGATGGCGGCACCTCGCTCGGCGGAAGCAGGTCGGCGTTGGCGCGCCCAGTGACACGGTCCAGCGAGCGGACCGTCATAGGGTGCGCGGCGTCCTGCCACTGCGCCACGATGGCCCCGTCCGGGCCGAACCAGGTCCCCACCTCGGCGTAGAAGCCGTACGTCCCAGGGTCGTGATCGATGACACGGAGCCTGTGCTCGACCAGGTCGAAGACCTCGATGCGTTGCTCAGCGTCGTGGATCCGGCACAGCAGGAGCTCGCGGCCGTCCATAGACCAGTCCCAGAGCAGGACCTCGCCACCGTCATCGCCGACCGGCAGATCCTCGCGCTCGCCGGTGGTCGGATCCCAGAGCAGCGGATGCCGTTCGCCCGACCGGTCGCTGACCGCGGCGATGCGCGGGTCTCCGGGGCGCGGCGAGAAGATCGGCCGCCCGATGCTCGCCTCCTCGCCGTCCCACAGCTCGGCCATCCGCTCGCCGGTTCGAGCATCGAGGACCATCGCCGCGTAGCGGGCACGTCCGGTCCGTTCGCTGGACAGGATGAGCAGCCGGTCCCCGCCCTGGTCGATCCCTTCCACCGAGCAGAGACTCCGGCTCCGGGTAGAGGGGGCGGGGCTCCCCGCCCCCATCT
>JACCXQ010000144.1 GCA_013696945.1 Chloroflexota bacterium
CAGGTCCTCTCTCGGTCCTCGGCCCTCTACGACGAGCTGGGGGCGGCTGTCCCGCGATATGACATCGCTGACATCGAGAAGGTGATCGGCCGCATCAAGGCCGCGCTGAGCGACGCCGAATACGCTCGAGCGCAGGAGGCCGGTCGCTCGCTGACCGATGAAGACATCGATGACGTCGTCGACGACGCCGTGGCCCGACTGACGTGATGCGCCCTGGGCTGCCGACAGGCACCGTCACCTTCCTGTTCACCGACGTCGACGGCTCCACGAAGCTGCTGCACGCTCTCGGCGCAGAGGCATATGCCGAGGGCGCTGGCCGAGCATCGCCGCTGGTCGACAAGAGCCTGGTCCGCGTCCGGCTCAGCCGTTGAACATGGCAAGGAGGAGTGGAGCGGGAGACGGGGATCGAACCCGCGACATTCAGCTTGGAAGGCTGACGCTCTGCCATCTGAGCTACTCCCGCCCGGGCTCGAATCCTACTGGACGAGGCTGCTGCGCGGTGGCGCCCGAAGCGTCCGCGGCCCCTTTCCTGACCGTCGCCATCGTCATGCCTTCACCTTGGCGACGTCCGTGCCGGCGATCGTCATGGGCGGCCCTCTGGTGGTCGCGGCCGGCCGCGCTACTCCGTCCGCGCGACGATATCCTCGACCATCGCCACCACGCGCTGCCCCAGCCCGGGGATGCGCAGGATGTCGAAGTGCGTCGAGCCGCGGTCGAGCAGCTCGAGCCGCGAGTCATAGCCGGCGTCTTCGAGCGCGCGGTGGAGCCGCGTGGCGTGGAGCGTGCCCAGGATCGGGTCGTTGCGCTCGAAGATGATGCCCACGACGAGCGACGCGTTCCCGCCCAGGTGGTTCAGGATCTCGCCGCGCTCCCACTGCTCGGGCTTCTGCGCGGGCGTGCCGCCGAAATAGGTCCAGTCGAGCGGGAGGTTCGGATGGATGATGCTCACGCCCGCCACGTGCACGAACCCGTCCGGCAGCGCCGAGCCCCCTTCGGCGAGGCATGAGCCCTCGCGACCCCGGAACTCGTCCCCGGCCAGCGACACCATCGCGCCGACGTATCCGCCTTGTGAGTGGCCGACCAGGACGAGGTGCTCGCCGTTGCCGCCGTACTGGTCGGCCGTCGTGCGCGCGAAGCGCACGGCGCACGCGACATCGACGATCGATTCGGGGAAGCCCTTCGAGATGGGCCGGACTCCGCGGTAGTCGGCGTTGAACACCACACTCCCGCGCCGAGCGAGCGCCCGCGCGAGCGGCGCCATGTCGGCCGGCGTGCGTGGCCGGCCGTGGATCGTCACGATGACCGGCCACGGACCCGGGTTCTCCGGGTAGTACACGTCGACCAGGTTCACGCAACCGTCACGGAACTCGGCACAGGGGAGGAGCGGTGTGAACGGCACGTCCTTCGCGACCATCACGCGGCCCGGTTCTCCCGATGGTGGGGGCGAGATCGGCGGGCGGGGCGACGGCGATGTCGTCGGTGTCGGCGGCGGGGCGACCGATGGGGGTGGGGTCAGCCCGATCTGCTGGGACGGCGATGCGGTCAGACCGGCCGACGGCGACGGATCGACGGCCGGCGAACGGCCCGGCAGCGACGGAGCCGGCGGTGCCGAGCTGCACGCGGCAACGAGCAGCACGACGACCGTGGGGAGCACGCGTCCCGTCCATGTCCGACCGACCGACTTCGTGTCCGTCCCCTCGCGCGGCTCGCGACGGCCCGAGCGTGGCCCGTCCCGGTCGATGGTACCGAGCACCCTGTGAAGGCGCCCGACACGGTGCGCGTCGAGCTCGAACCACCGCTGGATGTGCCCGGTTCGCTCGCCGCGCTGGGCCGCTGGGGCGATGACGGGCTCGACCGGTGGGACGGCACCGGCTTCCTGCGCACGCTTCGTGACGGCGATCGCGTCGTGCCGTTCGCCGGCTGGCCGGGTGGCTCGGTCGATGCACCGTGGGTCGATGTGGCCTCCGCAAAGGCGGATCTGCCGCGAACCACGGAGGTGGTGCGGGCGATGTTCGTGGCCGCCCCGAGCGCACTGGCCGATCTCTCCCGGCATGACCCAGCGATCGCCCGCCTCGACGCCGCCTACCCCGGCATCCGTCCCGTTCTGCATCGCGACCCGCTGACGGCGCTCATCCGCTCGATCAGCGCGCAGCAGGTGAACCTGACTTGGGCGACCGAGATCCGGCGCCGACTCGCGCTCGCCTACGGCACGGAGCACGCTGTGGGAGGCGAAACGGTCCGATCGCTGGACGCGGAACGGCTTGCGGCGGCGACGATCGATGACCTGCGCACCATCCAGCTGACGAATGCCAAGGCACGGAGCGTGATCGCCGTCGCCCGGGCCGCCCTCGACGGCCAGCTTCGACTCGCAGACCTGGAGCGTCTCGACGACGAGGCCGTCGCGGCCCGGCTCGTGGCGCTCCCGGGGATCGGACCGTGGTCAGCCGACTGGTTCCTGGCGCGGACGCTCGGCCGGCCTCGCGTCGCTGCCGGGGATCTCGGTGTCCGGAAGGCTGTCGGCCGGGCGTACCTCGAGGGTCGCCTCCCGTCAGAGTCGGAGGTCCGGGCGCTCACCGCTCACTGGGGTGCCGCGGCCGGCGTCGCGCAGCAACTGATCCTCCAGGATCTCGTCGCGGGCGCCCCGGCCTGACAGCCGGGCGTCATCCGCCGGCGGCCTCGAGCTCCGCGATCTTCTCGATCCGTCGCACGTGCCTGCCCCCCTCGAACTCACCGGCCACGAACGCCGCGACGCACGCCAGGGCCAACTCCGTGCCGATGATCCGTGCGCCCATCGCCAGCATGTTCGCGTCGTTGTGCTCCCGTCCGAGCAACGCGGTGACCGGCTCGGTCGCCTCCACGCACCTGATGCCACGGATCTTGTTGGCCACGATCTGCTCGCCGGTGCCGCTTCCCCCGAGCACGATCCCGAGGCGGCAGTCGCCGGCCGCCACGGCGCGAGCCGCGGGAGCGATGACGTCGGGATAGTCGACCGGCTCGGTGCTGTCCGTGCCGAAGTCGACCGCTTCGTGGCCCGCGCCCTCGAGCCAGTCGATGATCGGGCGTTTCAGCGGGAGGCCGGCGTGGTCGGAGGCGACGGCGACGCGCATGCCGGCACCGTAGCACGGCGTTACCCTGCGCTGATGCTCACCAACTCCATCCGCCTTTTCCGCATCGCCGGCATCGACGTCGGGATCCACTACTCGTGGCTGGTCATCTTCGGGCTCGTCACGTGGTCGCTCGCCGTCGGGCTCTTCCCGCGGCTGCTGCCCGGCATCCCGGCCGTGGAGGCCTGGCTGCTCGGCGTCGCGGGCTCGCTGCTCTTCTTCGTCTCGGTCCTCATCCACGAGCTGGCGCACTCGTTCATGGCCAAGGCTCGTGGCCTCGAGGCTCGCTCGATCACGCTCTTCATCTTCGGGGGCGTCTCGAACCTGGGCGGCGAGGCGCGAAAGCCCTCGACCGAGTTCATCGTGGCCATCGTCGGGCCGATCTCGAGCTTCGTGCTCGCCGGTATCTGCGCCCTGATCGCGAGAACGCTGACCGATCCGCGGTTCGTGGTCGGTTTCGAGTACCTGGCCCTGGTGAACGTGGCCCTCGGCCTCTTCAACCTCATCCCCGGCTTCCCGCTCGACGGGGGACGGGTATTCCGCTCCATCGTGTGGAGCATCACCGGCAGTCTCCGCCGCGCCACCGAGCTGGCCGCGAACCTGGGCAAGCTCGTGGCCTACGGATTCCTGGCCTGGGGATTCCTGCGCATCCTCGACGGGGATCTCCTGGGAGGTGCCTGGATCGCGGTCATCGGCTGGTTCCTTCATACCGCCGCCGCATCGAGCCTCACGCAGGTCATCATCGACACTCGTCTCCACCGGGTCCGCGTCGGGGACGTCCTCCGCCCTGATGCGACCGTGGTGCCCCCGGGCCTCCTGCTCAGTCAGCTCATCGACGAGGTGCTCCTGCCCGGCAACCGCCGCGCGGTCCCGGTCATGCTCGACGGCCGGCTGATCGGCATGGTGACCATCAGCGACCTCGTGGGCCTCTCGCCGCAGGAGCGCTCGACCTCGCGCGTGGGCGACGTGATGGGCGGCCGGAACGGCGTCGTCACGGTCGGTCCCATGGACACGCTGTCATTCGCGGTCGAGCTCCTCGGGAAGCATGACTTCGAGCAGCTGCCGGTCGTGGAAGGGGAGCGGCTCGTCGGTGTCCTCACGCGCGCCGACGTGATGCGCCAGCTCCAGCTACGAGAAGCGCTGGACGTGTAGCGGCTACTCCGGGTGAGGCGCCCGCTGAGCGTCTCGCTCGCTGGCCGCCTCGAGCGCCTGAGTGGGTGCCGCCGAGGCCTCACGTGCCTGGGCGTCAGCCGCGTCCGCTACGAACGCCTCCACGATCCACTCCACGACTTCGTCGACCGAGTCCGTGATGCGCAGGAGGCGCAGGTCGTCGGTCGCGATCTTGTGCTCCAGCGCCATCGGTCCCTTGAGCCAGTCGAGCAGGCCGTCCCAGTAGTCGTGGCCGATGAGGATGACCGGGAAGTGCTCGATCTTGCCGGTCTGGACCAGCGTCAGCGCCTCGAACAGCTCGTCCAGCGTGCCGAACCCACCGGGGAAGATGACGAACGACTGGGCGTACTTGACGAACATCGTCTTGCGCACGAAGAAGTACCGGAAGTCGATGGCGAGGTCGCAGAAGCGGTTGACCGACTGCTCATGCGGGAGCTCGATCCCCAGCCCGACCGACACGCCGCCGCCCTCCTGCGCGCCGCGGTTCGCCGCCTCCATGATCCCGGGACCGCCGCCGGTGATGATGGTGAAGCCCCGCTGTGCCAGACGGCGCGCGACCTCCCGAGCCTGGACGTACTCGGGGTCGGACTCCGGCGTCCGTGCCGAGCCGAAGATGCTGACGGCTGCGCCGAGTCGTGCGAGCGCGTCGAAGCCGTCGATGAACTCGCCCATGATCCGGAGCGCCCGCCAGGCGTCGGTCTCCAGGAAGGACGCGTCGGCATACGGCGCGCCCATCAGGAACTTGCGGTCCGCGGTCGGCTTGCCGGGTGGTCGTCGCTCTTCGGTCATGGCGCCGCAGGATACGCGAGGGAACCGGTTCCGCACCGACGCCGTCTGACGCGCGTGGCCCCGGTCACGACCCGGCCGACGCGTTCGTCCGGATCGATCAGTACCTCCCGCCCCGACCCGGCGGCTCGTTCCTGGGGGAGCGAGCCCCGGGCTTCGGGCTTTCTGCGACTTGCGATCCTCATCCTCCCGCTCCTGATGTCGGCCTGCTCGAGTCCCGGCGTGGGTGCCGTTTCGCCGTCCCTGCCGCTCCCCGTGCCCACGACCACGGTGCAGGCTGACCACCAGGACGGAGCCGGCGATCCCGATCGCATCGACACCGCTGAGGAAGCGTTCGCGGTGGTGGTCGCTGCCTATCCCGAGCTTGCTCGTCACGAGCTGCTCACGGCCGCGCCGGAAGCCTGGGCGAGCCACGGCCCGGCGATCGGGCGCGGCGGCCTCGTCGGTGGGCAGGACGCATGGGCGATCGCATCGGTCGATCCGGCAGGGCTGGTGCTCTCGTTCGTGACCGGCTCCGGCGATTGCCCGTCAGGCTGCACCGATCACACTATCGAGGCCTATCTGGTCGAGCCGGACGGCACCGTGACGCTCGTCTGCGACGCGGCCCCCGGGAGGCCGCTCGTCATCGGACGGCGCGTCGCATCGGAACCGTGCGGGCCGGGCGCGGACTAGAATCCTCGCATCCACGCGGGTAGCCGCACGGACCGACGCAGAGGCGAGGAACGCGATGGCAAAGGCGATCGACCCGGTGTGCGGGATGGAGGTCGAGACAGAGACCGCCCAGCACACCAGCGAGCACGATGGGAAGACCTGGTACTTCTGCGGCAAGGGCTGCAAGCTCGACTTCGAAGAGGAGCCCGCCCGCTACCTCGACCCGGGGTACCGCCCACAGGTCATGTAGCCGCCGCGGAGAGGGTCAGCAGGTGGCCCGATAAGTCACCGATAAGTGGCGGTGCACCGCCCGACAAGCGCCTTTCCCTAGCCTCCGTGTACATCGTCGCGCCGCCCCCGATCGGCCGACGTCCCGCCACCAGGGGTACAGGGATGGAGACGCATGGTCATCGCATCGTCGCTCGCCTACCGCCACGGCCCACCGATCGTCGTGCTGCTCGCGTCGGTCGCGATGGCGCTGTGCGTGATGGCCCTCCTCGCGTTCGTCGCGTCGTTGCTCGACCCGGGAACGATCGTCCCTACGCTTGACGGCCCACGGCTTGCTCCATTCCGCTGGAGCCCCGGGGATCCGGACGGAACGGTGTAGCGCTTCTGGCTACAGTCGGGGGTATGGATCGGCCCTCGGCGCGACCCTCGCGTGCTCCCGTCTACGTCATTCTGTTCGGGTTCGCCGTTGCGATCACGCTCGTTCTCGTGGCGCTGCGCGGCTTCTCCGCACCCGCCCCCACGATCGAGCGGGCCGGCACGCCCGATGCCCCGCGCGACGTCACGGTCATCTTGCGCGACTACCTCTTCCAGCCCACGCCGCTCGGCCTCGTGCCAACAGAGACCGTTCGTTTCACGATCTTGAACGGGGGCCTCGAGCCTCACGAGTTCGTCCTGGGCGACGAGGCAGTGCAGCGAGCGTGGGCCCAGGCCGACGCTGCGGCAACACCGCCGATCCCGTTCGCCACGGCACCGCCCGCGAGCGTGGCGCCTGACGTCGGCGGGCTCCGCGTGCTGGTCCGCTCCGGTGAGCAGGCCACGGTCGAGTACCGGGTGCCGTCCGCGGGCGAGCTGCAGCTCGTCTGCCATCTGCCCGGCCACGTGGAGCAGGGGATGATCGGACGCATCGAGTGGCGTCGCGTCGGAGAGTGACGCGAAGGCTCTCGCGCTAAGATTGCGGCCCGCCGATCGAGGCGCTCGGACGATCCCAGGAGTTCGCCATGACCTACGTGATCGCAGATCCTTGCATCGACGTCCTGGACCTCTCGTGCGTCTCCGTCTGCCCGGTCGACTGCATCCACTACGAGGCCGGGGTCGACCGCAAGCTCTTCATCGACCCCAACGAGTGCATCGACTGTGGAGCCTGCGAACCGGAATGTCCCGTCAACGCGATCTACCCGGAGGACGCGGTCCCGGCCGAATGGGCGAGCTTCACCGAGCTCGATGCGCGCTGGTATCAGGACAAGGAGTCCACCCGAAAGGCGGTCGACGAATGGAAGCCACCCGCTTGACCCGCTTGGACCGGGCACTGCGATGACCGCACCTGACACGCGGATCCCCGACGAGGCCGCGATCGAGCGCTATCGCTACCTGCTTCGGACCGCACCGCCCGACATGATCGAGCAGGCCCACGCGGAGGCTTTCGCCCAGCTGACGCCTGACCAGCGGCGCCAGGTCCTCGCGGCGCTGGGCGACCAGGTGCCCGCTCAGGAGCGGATGAGTGGTGATGACCCCCAGAGCCTCGCCCGCCTGGCGACCCGTGCCGAGCTCCGCCAGCCCGGCACGCTCGAGCGCACCTTCGGCTCGATGGAGTCACGCGGCGCGGGCTGGGGCCCCACGGGCGGCGGCATGGGCATGGGCGGGATGTTCATGGGCATGCTCGCAGCGAGCTTCATCGGGACGGCCGTAGCGCAGGCTTTCTTCGCCGATCCAGGCGCGTACGGAGCCGGCTACCAGGAAGGCTACGAAGCTGGGTCGGACGGCGCTGGGGGCACGGACGTGGCAGCCGGCGAGGCGGGCGGCGCTGAAGCGGAGGCCGGAGGCTTCGCCGGCCGCGAGTCGTCGATCGGCGGCTGGGCGACGGATCCTGGTGCGGGCGATCCCGGCACGGGTGACGCTGGCGGGGACCTAGGGGGAGGAGATGTCGGCGGGGACTTCGGTGGAGGCGACTTCGGCGGGGGTGACTTCGGCGGGTTCTGAGGCTCAGCCTCGAGCGAAGATCGCCCCCACGATCCGCCCGATGCTCGGGCGCACTCCGTAGAGCAGGAGCGTGGCCCGGAAGACGCGTGCCGATGCCACGGTGGCGACGATCGTGAAGAGCGCCAGCGAGGTGAGTGACGCCACGATGAGGAGCCATGGCGGCTCGGGCGCCAGCGTGAGGACCATCAGCATCGTCGCCGGGGTGGTGAGCGGGATGAGAGCCAGGACGGTCACGATCGGCGACTCGATGTCGGCCAGGAACAGGCCGCTGAAGATGAGCGGCACCACCGCCGCGAACCCGAAGATGCCCGCGTACTGCTGCGCCTCCCGGCTGCCAGGCGCAAGTGCCCCGACCGCGCTGAACATCGCCCCGTAGGCCAGGTAACCCAGTGCGAAGTACGCCACCGCGAGGATGAGCGTCACCGGGCTGATCGAGATCGACGACAGCTCGCCCAGCTGGTCCCCGAGCAGCGGCGCCGCGATCGCTGCGGTCAGCACCCAGACCACGACCTGCGTGAGGCCGGCCGCGCCGAGCCCCAGGATCTTGCCGCCCATCAGCGGCAGCGCCGGTACGGAGCTGAGCACTATCTCCACGACGCGGTTCTCCTTCTCCTCGGTCACCGACTGGAGCAGATAGCCCGTCGTGATGAAGATGCTCAGCACGAAGAGCATCGTGAACGCGAATGGCAGCAGGAACGAGGCGATCGATGGGTCGGCGGCCACCGGTGCGCCGCTCAGCGTCTGTGCATCGATGGCCGTGAAGGGCGCGACGACGCGCTGGACCACGTCCGGCGCCACCGCAGCGTCCCGCAGCAACGTCGTCTGTATCAGCAGCGCCAGCTCATGCTGCTGGGCGCCCTGCCGCTGGAGGCCGCCGAGCGGCTGAGCGGCGGCACGCGCGTCGATCCGGAGCAGCGTCGGGTCGTCCGGATAAGTCGAGGGCAGGACATAGAGCTCCTCGGCGCTGCCGGCACCCAGCCGCCGCAGCCCCTCCTCGCGCGAGACCAGCTGGACGTGCGGGGTCAGTGGCGCTGCCGGCTGGAGGTCGAGCGGCGATTCGTTCGCCACGAGGAGCACGAAGTCCTCAGGGCCGCCCGGCCCGTCCGGACTGCCGATGCCCAGCCCGCCCCCCGACACGAAGCCAGAGAGCGTCATGAAGAACCCGATGCCGAGAGGCAGCAGCAGCGTCCCGAACACGAATCCGCGGCGCCTGACCGTCCGGAGATAGTCCCGCTTCGCCACGATGCCGAGCAGTCCGATGGAGCCTCGAAGGCCGGCTCGACCGCGGCGTGCGCGCCTCTCCTCGGGCTCTGTCGATGGCCCGGTCAACGCACAGCCTCGGCGCGCCGGTCGCCGGCGACGGTGCGGATGAAGATCTCGTTGAGCGTCGGCGTCGAGACCTCGAAGCGTTCGACGGCCGCGCCCAGCTCAGCGAGCTCCTGGAAGAACGCCTGTGCCGAGGCATCGCTGTGGAGCAGGAAGCGGACGCTGCCGTTGGCGACCGACACCTCCGAAACGCTGCGATACCGCTGGGGATCCATCGGGATGCCGCCGCCGCGCACCTCGACCGCGCCGTCACTGAACGCGCGCTGGATATCAGGGACGCGCCCGTAGAGCAGCCGCCGACCCTTGTCGATGAGGAGGATCCGGTCGCACAGCGTCTGCGCGTCGGCCATGTCGTGGGTGCTCATGACGACCGCCGCGCCGCGATCGCGCTGAGCGGTGATGACGCCCTTCAGCATCTCGGCGTTGACCGGGTCGAGGCCCTGGAACGGCTCGTCGACGATGAGCAGATCGGGGTCGTGCAAGACGGTCGCCACGACCTGCGCCTTCTGGTGCATCCCTCGGCTCAGCTCGGCCGCCTTCTGCTTCATCGACGGGCCCAGCCCGACGTCCTCGAGCCACCGCGTCGCCCGCCGGCGGGCCTCCGCCGTCGGCAGGCCGCGCAGCGCACCGAAGTAGGTCAGCGTGTCGAGGACGGGCACGTCCCGGTAGAGGCCGCGCTCCTCCGGCAGGTAGCCCACGCGCGCCTGGTGCTCCACGCCCGGCGCTCCGCCGAAGACCGCGATCGAGCCCCGGTCGGGCCGGATGATGTCGAGGATCATCCGCATCGTCGTCGTCTTGCCGGCGCCGTTCGGGCCCAGGAAGCCCAGGACCTCGCCGGGCCGGACATCGAACGAGAGATCCTGGACCACGTCCACGTTGCCGAACCGTTTCCAGACGCCGTCGACCACGACCACCGGTGCGGCCGCCGGCGCCGGACTCCCCCCGCTCACATCATCCACTGACCGACATGGTATGCGGCGACCCCCGTCTAGACTCCCGGAGTGCGGATCGTGTCCCTGCTCCCATCGGCCACCGAGATCGTCTTCTCGCTCGGGCTGGGTGACGAGCTGGTCGGTCGGACCCACGAATGCGATCACCCGCAGGAAGCGCTGGCAGTGCCCGTCATGACGGCCGACGTCGGCGGCAGCCCGCAGGACACGAGCCGCGAGACCCATGACCGGGTCGGGCGGTCCATCCATCGTGGCCGCTCGCTCTACCGGCTCGACACGGACGCGCTCGCTGAGGCGCATCCGGACCTGATCATCACGCAGGAGCTCTGCGAGGTCTGCGCCGTGAGCTACCGTGAGGTGACCGAGGCGGTCCGCGCCATCGATGGCGACATCACCGTCGTGAGCCTCGAGCCGACGTCGATCGAGGGGATCCTCAACACGATCTCGACGGTCGGCGCGATGGCCGAGGCGGAGGACGAGGCGGTCGGTCTCGTGGAGCTGCTGCGCGAGCGCCTCGGCGCGATCGAGAACCGCGTGCTGGAGCGGCGCCTCGCCGGTGTGCGGCCGCGCCGTGTCGTCTGCCTGGAGTGGCTCGACCCGCCGTTCGCGGCCGGGCACTGGGTCCCCGAGCAGGTGCGTCGGGCGGGTGGCTGGGAGCTGCTCGGCAACGAGGGCGCAAAGTCCGTGCCGACGACCTGGGAACAGGTGCGCGACGTGGACCCCGAGCAGCTGATGCTGATGCCGTGCGGTTTCGATGCGCGCCGGACGGCCGACGAGTTCGATGCCATGGACCGCCCCGAGTGGTTCGACGACCTGCGGGCCGTGAGTCGCGGCGAGGTCTTCGCGCTCGACGGATCGGGCTACTTCAGCCGGCCCGGGCCGCGCGTCATCGATGGCATCGCGCTGCTTGCCGAGCTGTTCGACCCGGAGGGGTTCATCGACGTCGCACCGCCGGCGGCGTGGATCCCGGTCGGCCCGGCGTATCCGCGCTGATGCTCGAGGTTTGCCGTCGTGCCGTTCCGTGAGGGATTCGACTGTCTCTGGTGCGGGCAGGCCCACCGGACGCGCTCCGGCTCGGACATCGAGGGCTGGGCGTCGCTATGCCCCGATTGCGTCGGCCGGGCGGGTGACAACGGCTTCCTGCGCTTCCGGCTCCGCCAGGCGCTCGAGGAGCGCGGCCGCGCGACCGCGCACGAGGCGGATGGCGGTGTCGCGGTGGCGGCTCCCGTGGGGCCCTCGGCTCCGGCGCAGGTCACGCCCGAGGAGATCGACGCCGACATGAAGGCGTACTACGCGGCCCGTGCGCCCGAGTACGACCAGGTCTACCTCCATCGGGGCCGGGAAGCGGACGGCAAGGTGCTCGACCTCTGGTTCGACCACGAGATCGACGAGCTCACGCAGTGGCTCGATGGCCTGCCGTTCCGCGGCGAGATCGTGGAGATCGCCGCCGGCACGGGCTGGTGGTCCCCGCTGCTCGCCCAGAAGGGGGAGCTGTCGATCTACGACGTGACGCCCGAGCCGCTCGAGATCGCGCGGCAGCGTCTCGTGGCGCACGGGCTCCGCGCGCACATCCATGTACGCGACGCGTGGGAGGAGCCGGATCGCCAGGTCGATGGCGTGTTCTGCGGCTTCTGGCTCAGCCACGTCTCGCGGCAGCGCCTCGGCTCGTTCCTGGGCATCGTCGCGCGCTGGCTGAAGCCCGGGGGCACCTTCGCTTTCCTCGACGAGCGGGCGGGCACCGTCGGGGTCGACCCGGGGGTGGATCCGGCCACCGGAACGTCCGTGCGCCGGCTGGACGACGGCCGCGAGTTTCGGATCACCAAGGTCTACTACGCTCCGGACGAGCTGCGGTCCGCGTTGCTCCAAGCGGGCTTCGCCACCGCCGAGATCCGCCAGACCGAGAGGTTCTTCCTGATGGGCTCGGCGACACGATGACCTCGGCCGCGCTCGACGCGATCGGCCCCCTGGGCGTGTGGGGGCACATCGATTCGCTGCCCGTCGACGGCGTGCGCGCCTACGCTCGCCGGGTCGAGGAGCTGGGCTTCGGGGCGCTCTGGGTCCCCGAGACGGTCGGTCGCGAGCCCTTTGCGCTGCTGGCGCTGGCGTCGACCGCGACGGAGCGACTGGTCCTTGGCACGAGCATCGCGTCGATCTACGCGCGAGACGCGGTCACGATGCGCACGGCCGCCATGACCCTCCACGAGGCGACCGGCGGGCGCTTCATCCTCGGCCTGGGCGTGTCGCATCCACATCTCGTCAGCAAGGTGCGCGGGCACGAGTACACGGGTCCGGTGAGCACGATGCGCGCCTACCTCGACGCCTACCGCGGCGCGCCGTACACCGGTCCGCGACCGATCGACCAGCCAGAGACCGAACCGCCGGTGATCGTCGCCGCGCTGCGGGAGCGCATGACAGCGCTGGGTGCCACGGAAGCCGACGGCGCGTTCCCGTACCTCGTGACGCCCGAACGCGTGGGCCAGATCCGCCGATGGCTGGACAGCGCGGCGCCGTCGGGCGCTCGGCGGCCGTTCCTCGCGGTGACGGTGCCAGCCGTGCTGGAGACTGATCCCGCTCGGGCCCGGGACATCGCCCGCATGTACCTCGCGCCGTACCTCCGAACGCCGAACTACCGCGCGAGCTGGGGCCAGCAGGGCTTCAGCGATGAGGACTGGGAGAAGCCCGGCAGCGATCGCCTGGTCGACGCGATGATCGCCTGGGGCGACGCCGATGCGCTGCGAGAGCGGATCGAGCAGATGTCAGCCGGTGACGCCGACCATGTGGCGGTCATCCCGCTCTCGCCCGACGGCTCGACCGAGCATCTGCCCACGCTGGAGGCGCTCGCACCGCGCGGCTGAGGCATCCCTCCCGCCCACCGTCACGACCACGACGGCGCTCGCTCTCATCACGCCATCCTGGATGAGCGGGGATCAGCACCCCCGACGCCGACCTATACTCGGCCGCCCATGTCCCTTCGCGATCGCACCATCGCCACCATCGGGTCGGGCGTGATGGCCGAGGCCATGATCGCCGGGCTGCTCAAGGGCGAGGAGGTCGGCCCCGAGCAGATCGTGGCCAGCCACCCGCGTCCGGAGCGGCGGGAGGAGCTGGCCCGGGTCCACGGCATCCAGGCCATCGAGTCGAACGTGGATGCGGTGGCGCGTGCCGACGTCGTCGTGCTGGCCATCAAGCCGCAGATGCTCGCGCGGGTCGGACGCGAGCTCGCTCCGGCGCTGCGCGAGGGCCAGCTCGTCATCAGCATCATCGCGGGCGCGACCACAAGGGCTCTCGCCAACGTCCTGCGACGCCACCAGATCGTGCGGAGCATGCCCAACACGCCGGCTCAGCTGGGGCGCGGGATGACGGTCTGGTACGCGACCCCCGAGGTCACCGAGGCCCAGCGCGCCCAAGCAGCGTCGTTGCTCGGGTCACTGGGCATGGAGCTGGCCGTCGACGACGAGAAGCTGGTAGCGATGGCCACCGCCGTGAGCGGCACCGGTCCGACCTACGTGTTCCTGGTGATGGAGGCACTCATCGACGCGGCCGTCCACCTGGGGTTCCCGCGCCACATCGCTCACGATCTGGTCATCGAGACGCTCGAGGGCAGCACGCTCTTCGCCAAGGCCAGCGGCATGCACCCGGCGCAGCTCCGGAACATGGTCACCTCGCCTGGCGGCACGAGTGCCGCCGCGCTCCACGAGCTCGAATCGGGGCGTCTGCGGACCGTGCTTTCCGAGGCCGTCTGGGCTGCCTTCCGCCGGACCGAGGAGCTGGGCCGGCAGCTCGAGGCGGACACGGCAGCCGACGAAGGCTGACGGCGACAACCCCAGGCTCACGGAAGGCGCTGGCCCAGGAAGCGGACGCCGATCACTGACTCCGGTTCGGCGCTGAACGAGAACTCACCCTCGACCGACGTGCCGGCAGGCAGGAAGTCGACGTCGATCTCGCTCGTCTCCTCCTCGCCATCGACCGTGGCCGTCCCCTCGATGACGAGCTGCTCCGAGGCGACATCGCCGTTGTTGGTGATGGTCACCGGGACGATCCAGCCGAGTGATCCATCCCGCGCCTCGTCTAGGTGGACCTCAGCCACCGGGTCGGGTGGTCGCCGCTCCTGGAACGACTCGAGCGCCAGTAGCCCCACGACGCCGGCGAGGGCGAGCGCACTCACCGCGAGGACGACCCATTCCAGGATGTTGCGTTTCATCCGTCCTCACGCTCCCCGCCGGACGCGACGAGCAGGCGCCCCACGGCTGCCCCCAACGAGGCGACGAGCCCGAGCGACACGACCATGCCCGTGATCGCGACGACGCTCGCACCGTCCACCCGACCGAACGACCAGAGCAACGTCCAGGCGACGAGCAGGCTGATGACGTAAGCGGCGATGGTCTCGGGGATGGGCCGATCAAGGATCCCCTGGCTGACATGCCGGCGGCCGCCGAACTCGGCGAAGAAGACCAGGGCGAGCGTGACCACGAGGCTCAGTGCCATCACGCCGAGGAGCATCACGGGGCTCGCACCGACGCCGATGAAGACGGGCTCCTCGGTCGGCGCGACGTTGAGCGCGAAGAGCAGGGCGCCGCCGGCGGCCACGAGCAAGCGCTGGAACGGGCCCAGTCGACCCGCCTCGCTCTCGCTCTTCGTCTGCCCGCCCCTACGGTCCTCTTCCCGTCCCTCGTCGTCACCTGCGCCGGAGAGCTGCGCCCGAGATAGGGATGCCCCGAAGGCGATGGGAATCGACTCGAGGGCCACATGCCCGACGATATCGCGCACGCTGCTACCGCCATCGATCCTTCCGAGTGCAAGCAGCGCGACGAACGCGACGATCGTGCCGATACCCATCGCCTCGACGGAATCGACGACGACCTCGCCGATCGTCGCGTCGGCCCGGAAGCCGTTGATCGCGTTGTAGCCGATGACGACGATCGCGGCGAGACCGAGCAGGAGCAGGATCTTCCACGCCGGCAGCAGGACCGCGTGCTGCCACACCTCCTGGGTGAACAGCAGCGGAAGCCCGATGAGGAGGCCGCCGCCCATGGCGCGGATGTAGTCGCGCGCTTCGTCCACAGGCGGGATGGTACGCGGCCGCGGGCTGCTCTCGGGTACGCTGCCGAGCCCGGGTCGCCCGTGCCCGGACCGGTCAGTGAGGTGGACGTGGCGGCGATCCGCGCCGAGGTGCTCTTCACGCCTGACTGCCCGCACGCTGCGCAGGCCGAGTCACTCCTCCGACGGATCCTGGAGGAGGAGGGTGTCGCCGTCGCGGTGGAGCGCATCCAGGTCGATGACCTCGATCACGCGGCGGGACTGGGGTTCCGGGGGTCGCCAACCATCCGCCTCGACGGCCTCGACGTGGCGCCCGACCCGGCGGCGGAGGTGGGCCTGGCCTGTCGGCGATACCGTCAACCGGACGGCAGGATCGCGGGGGTCCCGCCCGAGGAGCAGATCCGCGAGGTCCTTCGGGAGCGCCTGGCGTCTCTCGAGCCGGGCCCCGGTCCGCTCGCGAGGCTGCGTGAGGTCCCTGCGAGGGCGATGCGTGCGGGGTTCGTCTGGGCCGCCCGACAGGAGGGTATCGAGCGACTCTCCAAGCGGCTGCCGGTGACCCGGGGGCTGGTCCGCCGCTTCGTTGCCGGTGAGGACCTGGCCTCGACACTCGTCGCGCTGCGCCGGCTGCGTGATGACGGACTGGGCACGACGGTCGACGTGCTCGGGGAATCGGTCGACTCCGAGGTCGCTGCGACCGCTGCGGCAGACGCATACCTAAGCCTGCTCGATGCCCTCCAGCGTGAGGGGCTCGACGGCAACGTCAGCCTGAAGTTGACGCAGATGGGCCTCGACATCGACCGGTCGTTCTGCCAACGGAACGTGGCGCGAATCGTAGATCGTGCCTTCGAGACCGATGCGTTCGTACGCGTCGACATGGAGGACCACACCCGGACGGACGCGACGCTCGCCATCGCGCGCGAGCTCCATGGACGTCACGGGAACGTCGGCGTGGTCATCCAGTCGTACCTGCGTCGCAGCGAGGCTGACGTCGAGACGCTGATCACGGAGCGGATCCGAGTCCGACTCTGCAAGGGCGCCTACAACGAGCCAGCAAGCGTCGCGTTCCCGACCAAGCCGGAGGTCGATGAGAGCTACGTGCACCTGATGGAACGGCTGCTGGCTGAGGGCACGTTTCCCGGCATCGCCACGCATGACGAGCGGATCATCGAGCGCGCGCGCGACTTCACCGCTCGGGAGTCGATCGGCCGAGATCGATATGAGTTCCAGATGCTGTACGGCGTGCGGCGGGATCTCCAGCAGGCACTCGTCGCGGAGGGTCTCGCCGTGCGCGTCTACGTGCCCTTCGGGAGCGAGTGGTACCCCTACTTCATGCGGCGGCTCGCCGAGCGGCCGGCCAATCTGCTCTTCGTGCTTCGGAGCCTCGCACGGGAGCGTCGGAGGTGACCGTGCCGGATCGGGATCAGGAACGCTGGAAGGACCGGTTTCGCGCCAGGGTCGTGTGGTGGACACGCCCGGCGGGTGGAGACCGGCGCCGCGCGATCGCCATGTCCAACCGCACCGGGGTCGGCCAGCTGTACGGCTGGGACCTTATGACCGGCGATCTCCACCAGGCGACCGACCGCCCGGCCGGGACCGTGACGGGCACCATCTCCGGCGATGGGCGATGGATCCTCTACGTGGACGACCGGAAGGGCGACGAGCTTGGCCACTGGGTCCGCGTGCCGTTCGAGGGTGGCAAGCCGCAGGACCTGACGCCGAACCTGCCGCCCTATACCTCTGACGACCTGGTGACCGACGATGACGGCGTTCGGGCGGCCTTCACAGCGGCGATGGACGACGGGTTCACGGTGCTGGGCCTCTCGACCGGCCCAGATGCAGGCGGGGAGCCCCGCCCCCTCTACCGGAGCCGGAGTCTCTGCTCGGTGGAAGGG
>JACCXQ010000160.1 GCA_013696945.1 Chloroflexota bacterium
TGGCACCAGCGACTTCGGGAATGCGCGCTCCGGGTCCCTCGTTACCGGCTCCGGGAGGTGGCCTGCGTCCACGGCGCGGTACTCGCGACCGGCGTCGCGCAGCCAGCCGATGACCGCCACGATTGCCATCAGCAGGCCCCCGATGATCAGGAACGGCCCGAAGACGAGGCCAAGGAAGACGAAGGCCATCCCGATCGGCGCGAAGAACGGCCAGGGGCTGGGACCGGGCAGGTGCACACCCTCCGGCGGCTCGACCGCCCACGACGGCAGCCGCTCGACGGTCGTCCCCGAGCCGAGCGCGGGCATGAGCGCGCCAGACGTGATCGCCGTCGCGTGCCCCGCGCCATGCGCGCCTGCCTCCGCGCGCCGCCATTCACGGCCGGCGTCCATGTACCAGCCCGCGACCCCGATCGCGGCGATGGCCAGTCCGGCCAGGAGGAGCGGCGGCGAGAACGGGAAGCCATCGCCGCCGAAGATGAGCGACAGGAGGACGAGTGCCATGCCCACGGGCGCCACGAACGGCCACGGGCTGGGGCCGGGAAGGTGGATGCCCACAGGCGGCAGCCCCGGGCGGCGACGCGGTACGCGGCTGCGGTTCTTGCCCATCGACCGTCGCCACGCGAGAGCGACAGCGCCCATGACCAGCATCCCAAGGGCGATCATCACGAGCGGCAGGTACTGGATCAGATCGTTCCAGACCGGCGCGACGAGCTGCTGGAGCAGGTCGAGGAACTGGGTCCAGAGGTCCTTCGGCTCGTCGTTCATGGGTCGTCAGATGCCGCGAGCGTCAGAGCCCGCGCGAGCCTCGCAACAGGATCGTGAAAGTGAACGCCATGGCCGCCCCCAGGACGATGAGCATCGTCGCTCCGGCGCGGTCCAGCGTCTCCCCTGAGCCCTGCACGAGCAGGTAGACCACCCCGGCCGCCACGAATGAGATGCCCAGGATCATCGCGCCACGCCACGTGAACATCGCTCGCTCTCGCTACTGCAGCAGGTAGATCGTCGCGAAGAGCGCGATCCACACGACATCGACGAAATGCCAGTACGCGCTGACCGCCTCGACGGCGATGTGATGGCGAGCCGAGAACTGGCCCTGCATCGCGCGCATCAGGATGACGCTCATCCCGACCACGCCTCCGAAGACGTGTGCGCCGTGGAACCCGGTGAGGGTGTAGAAGAGCGTCCCGTACACCCCGCTGTCGATCCCGAAGTCGTCATCGACGACGAGCACGTAGTAGTCGTAGACCTGGAGGAACAGGAAGATCACGCCGAGCGCGACCGTCACGACGAGCGCGCGAACGAGGCCCCGTCGATCGCCGGCGCGGATCCGCCAGACGCCCCACTGCATCGTGATCGAGCTCAGCACCAGGATGGCTGTGACGATCAGCGGCAGCGGCACCGGCTGGATGAAGTCGACGCCGGCCGGCGGCCACTCCGACGTGGATCCGCGGACATTGAAGTACGCAGCGAACAGTCCCGAGAAGAACATGATCTCGCTGCCGATGAACAGCATCATCCCGAGCAGCGCGGTGTCGATGCCCTGGGTGCCGTGGCCGGTGGCGGTCGGGCCCTCCTCGGCGTGCGGCGCGAGGACGGCACCGGGGACGGTCATCGGCGCTCCCCGTCGGTGATCTGCGTGGTGCCTGCGTCCTTCGTGGCGTCCGCGGCCTTCGTGGCGTCCGGGGCGGCCTGCGAGACCTCGGCGGTCGCGTCACGCGGCTCGCCGGATGCGTCCTCGTGACCCTCGACGGGCTGGCCGAGGTCCTCTTCCGGGGCATCCTCGCGGAACTCGCCGTGCGTCTGCCCGGAGCCGGCCGGGATCGCCACCGCGTGGGCCGCCACGGCGCCGTGCTTCAGATCGAACAGCGGACGCTCAGAACGGACCGGCGGGAGCGCCTCGAAGTTGTAGACGGGCGGAGGGCTCGTGGTGGCCCACTCGAGCGTGTTGGCGTCCCACGGGTCGTCACCCGCGTCCCGGGGGCCGTGCAGCGTGATGAACACGTTCCACAGGAACGGCAGGACGCTCGCCCCGATCAAGAAAGCCCCGATCGTGGAGAGGAAGTTGAGCTCCATCCAGCCGGTGTTCGGCGCGTAGTCCGCGACCCGCCGGATCATCCCGTCCAGCCCAAGGAGATGTTGCGGGAAGAACGCGACGTTGGTGCCGATGAACAGGAGCCAGAACTGGATCTTGCCCAGCCGCTCGTCTAACTTGGCCCCAGTGATCTTGGGGAACCAGTAGAACAGCCCGGCGAAGATCGCGAAGACGGACCCGGCGACCAGCACGTAGTGGATGTGTGACACCACCCAGTACGTGTCCTGGACCATGAAGTCGAAGGGGACGACGGCCAGGAACGCGCCGTCAAGCCCACCGATCAGGAAGAGCGAGATGAAGCCCAACGCGTACAGCAGCGGCGTATCGAAGCGCAGCTGGCCTCCCCACATCGTGGCCAGCCAGTTGAAGAACTTGATCCCGGTCGGCACCGCGATGAGGAACGTGAAGAAGCGGAAGAACGGGAGGTAGACCGCGCCGGTCGTGAACATGTGG
>JACCXQ010000210.1 GCA_013696945.1 Chloroflexota bacterium
GCGCTAGAGTGCTTCGACCGACCGTGGACGGGCGAGGGGCAATCGGAGGGAGCATCGCCAGGATGACGCAGCAGCCCGGCTTCGCTCGCGACCCCCTCGACGCTCGCGAACCCCTCAGTGCGGACCCGCCCCTCAGATCGGACCCGCCCCTCAGCTCGGACCCGCCCCTCAGCGCCGACGAGCCCCTCGACGCTCGCGAACCCCGCAGTGCGGACCCGCCCCTCGGCGCTGGCCCGATCGCTTCTGCGGAACCGCTCGCCGAGCCGGATCTGACTCTGGCGACGGCCCCACCGCCGCCCAGCGAGCGCACCGCACCCGGGCGCTGGCGCGGATCCCTGCGGCGCATCCTGGGGCTGATCGCCTTCCTGCTGCTCGCGGCGCTGGTCTGGGAGGGCTTCAAGTTCGTCGCCGGCGACCCGTGGCGCTTTCCGGAGCTCGGCTTCATCCACGACCCGCCGTTCAGCGTCCTCCAAGCGACGGACCGCCAGCTCCCGCACCTCTGGGACATCTTCGGCGCGCTGTTCGAGCCGGTCCAGCGGAACCAGGATGAGACTCTCGGCGGTTTCCTCGTGAGCGCAGCGCTCTACACGTGGAGCGAGGCGCTCATCGGGTTCGCCATCGGCGCGGTCATCGGGCTGACCCTGGCTTCTATCTTCGTCCACTCGAGGTTGCTCGAGCGGGCGTTCGTGCCATACGTCATCGCGAGCCAGACCATCCCTATCGTGGCGCTTGCTCCGATCATCGTCGTCGGGTTCGGGCGGGGGCTGACCGCCGTGGTCATCATCGCCACGTACCTGACGTTCTTCCCGGTCACCATCGCGGCCATGCGCGGCCTCTCGTCGTCCGATCCGCGCGCGCTTGAGCTGATGCGCTCGTATGCCGCCTCGAAGTGGCAGGTCTACCGAAAGGTCCGGCTCCCGGCGTCGGTGCCGTACCTCTTCACCGCGCTCAAGGTGGCCGCCACAGGCAGCATCGTCGGCGCCATCATCGGGGAGGGGCCGGGCGGCGTGCCGGCGGGCCTAGGCCGTGCCATCGACAACTTCAACCAGCAGTACATCACCGGACCGGAGAAGCTTTGGGCGACGATCCTGATCGCGGCCGTGCTGGGGATCGCCTTCTACCTCATCGTCCAGGTCGCCGAGTCCTTGACGCTTCGCCGCCGCCGCGCCGCGAGACAGACGTCGTGACCGCGGCGCAGCAAGAGGGCCACGCCTCGGGCACCCGCGCGGCCGTCCGACTGGCCGGCGTGGAGAAGACATTCCCCGTGCGCGGTGGTCCGCCGACGGTCGCCCTGAGCGGGATCGACCTCGACATCCGCCCGGGTGAGTTCGTATCGCTCATCGGGCCTTCCGGCTGCGGCAAGTCGACCCTCCTCCGGATCGTGGGCGACCTCATCGCGCCGACCGCGGGCACGGTCGAGGTGAACGGCAAGCCGGCGCACCAGGCGCGCCTGGACCGGGACTACGGGATGGTCTTCCAGGCGCCCGTCCTCTTCGACTGGCGCACGGTCGAGGGCAACGTCCGCCTCCCCCTGGAGGTCATGCGCTTCAGCCGCGGCGAGCGGGACCGACGGGTGCGCGAGATGCTCGATCTGGTAGAGCTCGGCGGTTTCCTGTCCCACTACCCCCACCAGCTCTCGGGCGGGATGCAGCAGCGCGTCGCGATCGCCCGCGCGCTCGCGTTCCAGCCCGCGCTCCTCCTGATGGACGAGCCGTTCGGCGCTCTCGACGAGATGACGCGCGAGCGGCTCAACGCCGAGGTGCTGCGCATCTGGGGCCAGACCGGGACTACTGTCATCTTCGTCACGCATTCGATCCCCGAGGCGGTCTTCCTCTCGACGCGCGTCGTGGTCATGAGCGCGCGGCCGGGCCGCATCACGAACGTCGTGGACATCGACCTGCCGCAGCCACGGACCGAGCAGACGCGCGAGACGGAGCGCTACTTCGAGTTCGTGACGGAGGTGCGTGAGAGCCTCCGCGGGCGAGTCAGCGCATCGCCGGCGCGTGCGCGCGCGGAAGGCGGGATCGGGTGAGGCGCGCCAGCGCGGCCGAGCGGTGACGACCCTTGCGGAGCATGCGCCTGGCACGGGTCGCGGCGGTCTCCTGAGCGCTGCCCGGGTCGCCGCTCGGGTCCGTCGGTACCTGCCCGCCATCCTCGTCTTCCTTGCCACCATCGTGATCTGGGAGATCGGGACGGCAGGTCCGGGTCGCCACGTCCTGCCGCCACCATCCGCGATCGCCGGAGCCTTCGCTGAGGATGGCGCCGTCCTGCGGAAGTCGGCGCTCGCCACGTTCTACGAATCATTGGGCGGCCTCGCTCTGG
Source organism: Chloroflexota bacterium (assembly GCA_013696945.1). GTDB lineage: Bacteria > Chloroflexota > Limnocylindria > Limnocylindrales > CSP1-4 > Palsa-1032. Next base: position 2,323 of record JACCXQ010000210.1, read on the forward strand.
GGACGCTGCTTGGCGTACTTGTCTCGCTGGCGACCTCACGGTGGGCAGCCGTGCGCGGTGTCCTGCTGCCGGTGGCCATCGCGTCGAGCGCCATCCCGATCGTGGCCATCGCGCCCATCCTCAACAACTGGTTCGGAGTGCTCAACCCGCTCTCCAAGATGGGCATGGCTGCGCTGCTCGTCTTCTTTCCGGTGATGATCAACGTCACGCGCGGGCTGGTGGAAGTGCCCCCCGCCGCGCTCGAGCTGATGCGTTCCTATGCGTCATCGGACCGCGAGGTGCTCTTCAAGGTGCGCGTCCCGAACATGCTGCCGTTCTTCTTCACTGCGCTCAAGGTCGGCACCACGCTCGCCTTCATCGGCGCCATCGTCGGCGAGTTCTTCGGCGGGACGTCGGACGTCCTGGGCCGGGTCGTGCTGCAGTCACTGAGCAGCGGGCGCTTCCCCACAGCGTGGGCGGGCATCTTCCTGGGCGCGGCCGGGGCGATCGTCTCCTATCTGCTTGTCGCGCTCGCCGAGCGGCTGGTGATCCCATGGTATGGGTCGCTGGTGGGCAGCCAGGACTGACCGGACGCCGCGTCGGCAGCGGCACATCGGCTGCCACACGGCAGCGTGCTGCTATCGTGCGCGCACGTCCGAGGACGCGGGGTCGGTGAGCCCCCGAGCGGAGGTCGGGCGTACGACCCGGAGGAGGTGGGCGCGCCTGCGCGCCCGATGAGTCGAGGTGGACGGATGAACACACGCAGCAGGTTCTGGTCGAGCCTGGCCGCGGCAGGGTTGCTTGTCGCGGCGTGCAGCACCGGCGGACCCACGAGTGGCCCGCCCGGATCGCTGCCGGCCGGATCGCAGCCCGCGGGATCCCCGGTCGGCGACCTGACGCAGGTCTCGTTGCAGCTCCAGTGGGCGCCACAGGCCCAGTTCGCCGGCTATTTCGCGGCCGATGGCGAGGGCTACTTCGCGGCCGAGGGCCTCACCGTCGAGATCCTCGACGGCGGCCCCACGGTCATCCCCCAGGTCGTCGGATCGGATCCCAATGGTCCGGAGTTCACGATCTCGTGGGTCCCGAAGGTCCTCGAGGTCCGCGACAACGACGAATCGGACCTCGTGAACATCGCGCAGATCTTCCAGAGGTCGGGCACCCGGTCCGTGTCGTGGGCCGACAGCGGTATCGAGGGACCGGCTGATTTCGCAGGCAAGAAGGTCGGGGTCTGGGAATTCGGCAACGAATACGAGGTCACTGCCGCCGGCCTCAAGGAGGGCCTGACCGCCGGCGAGGACTACGAGAAGGTCATCCAGCCGTTCAACATGGACCTGCTGCTCAACCGTGAGATCGACGTCGCCGAGGCGATGATCTACAACGAGTATGCGCAGGTCCTCGAGGTGACCAACGCGGATACGAACGAGCTCTACCAGCCGGAGGACCTCAACGTCATCGACTACAACGAAGTCGGGACGGCCATGCTCCAGGACGCCCTCTTTGCTCGGGAAGCGTGGCTCGCCGAGGAGGGCAGCGAGGACGTCGCGGAGCGCTTCCTCCGCGCCTCGTTCCGCGGCTGGATCTTCTGCCGCGACGACCCGGGGGCGTGCATCAAGTACACCGTCGACGCAGGGTCGACGCTTGGCGCGGGGCACCAAGCCTGGATGATGAATGAGATCAACCCGCTCATCTGGCCATCGCCCGATGGCATCGGCTCGATGCCGATGGACACGTGGGACC
>JACCXQ010000247.1 GCA_013696945.1 Chloroflexota bacterium
GGGCTCCCCGATGAAGCCTGCGGATTGATCACGGGAGATGCCCACGCGCACGAAGGCGGCAGGCCCATCCGCCTCCTGCCGCTACCCAACGCGGCTGGATCGCCGTACCGCTACCTGATCGACGCGCGGGCGCAGCTGGCCGCGATGCTCGACATCGACGGTCGCGGCGAGGTCGTTTGGGGCATCTTCCACTCGCACGTGGCGTCGGCGGCCGCGCCGTCCGCGACAGACATCGGTCTGGCGGTCTATCCGGACAGCCTCTACGTCATCTGCTCGCTCGCATCGGATCCGCCTGGCATCAGGGCTTGGTCGATCCGGGAGGGCGACGTCGCAGAGGTCCTGCTCCAGGTCGACTGACCGGCGGCTCCTGGCTCATGTCGAAGGAACGCTGTCCGATGCTCGTTCCCGAAGCCGCGCGATGAGTGCCTCGTCGGTCGGCGTCGAGTCCAGGCCCAGCCGAGCTCCCACACGTGACGGGAAGGGCGGCTCCAGGTATGTCTCTTCCAGCGTGCTCCAGGCACGTTGGGCGAACACGCCCGCCGGGCTGCCGTCGAGGACGATGCGGCCTTCGCGCATGATCACGACGCGGTCGAACGTCTCGGCGACGAAGCCCATATCGTGGCTTATGGCGATCACCGTCCGGCCTTCGGCATGGGCGGCCCTGATGACGCTACCGACTATCTCCACGCCCCGCACGTCCTGGCCGGTCGTCGGCTCGTCCAGCACCAGGACGGGTGTCCGCATGGCGAGGACCGAGGCGAGTGCGAGCAGCTTCCGGCGCGAATCGCCCAGGTCATACGGGTTGGTGTCCGACTCCCCCTCGAGGCCGGTCGCCGCGAGAGCTTGAGAGACAGCGTCGTTGCGGTCAGCCCGGTCCATGCCGACGTTCCGGGCCCCGAACTCGACCTCCGCGCGGACGCTGCGAGCGAAGATCTGCCGGTCGGGATCCTGGAAGACGAGGCCCACGCGCCGTGCGAGCTGCGCGACGTGGAGGCGCGCTGCATCCGACCCATCGACCAGCACGCGGCCCTCGGTCGGCCGCAGCAGACCGTTGAGATGCCGTACGAGCGTCGTCTTGCCGCTGCCGTTCTGCCCGACGATCGCGACGCGTTGGCCCGGCCCGACCTGCAGATCGACCCCGTCCACCGCGCGCACGGTGCTGTCGCGGTAGACGTGTACGAGGCCCTCCAAGCGCAGCTCGATCAATGCAGGGCATCCATGATCGCCCCGTCGCCGAAGCCCGCGCCCGCCAGCGCTCGACGGACGCGAACGCGCGACGGCGCCGCCACTCCCATAGCCGCGAGACCGGCCGCGGCCAGCACCTCGTCCGTCGGACCGGCGGCAACGATGCCTCCCTTTTCCAGCACCACGACTCGCCCGCAGATGCGCTCCAGAAGGTCGGTCTTCTGTTCCGTGATCAGGATGGAGGCTCCGCCGGCCGCAAGGCGCGCCAGACACTCGCCGACCAGCCGTGTGCCGCCAGGGTCCAGCTGGGCCGTGGGCTCATCGAGGATGAGGTGCGCGGGTCGAAGCGCCAGGAGCCCGCCGATCGCCACGAGCTGCATCTGGCCCCCCGACAGCTGCATGGGATCGCGTTCCGCAAGCGCTGTGATGCCCAGGACGTCCAGTGCGTCCCACGTTCGGACCACTACGTCGTCACGTTGGAGGCCGAGGTTCATCGGCCCGAAGGCGATCTCCTCGAAGACCGTGCCGCAGATCCCCGAAAGCTGCGTCTGCGGATGCTGGAAGCAGATGCCCGCTCGCGCTGCCATCTCATGCATCGGCAGGGCGGTCGTGTCGGCTCCGTCCAGGAGGACGCGGCCATCCATCGCGCCGCGGATCGCCCGTGGTGCGAGGCCGCTGGCGACCAGGCAGAGCGTCGTCTTTCCTGCCTCGCTCGGCCCGACGACGCCGAGCACCTCGCCCTTGTCGAGCGTCAGGCTGACCTGCCGGATCGCCGGCCGCTCGGCGCCCGCGTAGCGGTATGAGACGGCCTCCAGGACGAGCACGTCGGTCAGCCCAGCAAGTCGAGCCAGCCCGCCGACCGGGCGACCAGCAGGGCAGGCACGGTCAGAACGAGCAGCCAGCGGGCGACCCGCTCCGCCCCGCTGTCAGCGGGGTGCCACAGAAGGGTCCGGCGGCCGGGCCGCGTGAAGCCTCGTGCCTCGAGCGCCATGGTGCGCTGCTCCACCTCGGCGATCGAGCCCATGATCACGGGTCCCACGATGGGCACGAGGCCGCGCGCACGTTGAGCGATGCTGCCCTCCGTGTCGAGCCCCCGCGCCCGCTGGGCGGCGATGATCGCGCTGGCCCGGTCGACCATCGCAGGCACGGTCTGCACCGAGGCATTGGCGACGAATGCCAGTCGCGGCGAAACGCCGCGACGCTCGAGATCGACGACCAGCTCGGCCGGTCTGGTCGTCAGGTAGAAGAGCGTGATCGCACCCGATATCGCAAGGATGCGAGCCAGTACCTGGAGCGCAAGCTCGAGCCCTTCCCGGGTCGCGGTGACCGGGCCGAGACGGAGCAGCACTTCGCTGCCGCCGGGGAAGAAGAAGAGGTTGACCAGCAGTGCGCTGATGCCGATCGGCAGCGACAGCACCATGGACGTCCGCAGGAGCCTGCGGAGGACCCCGGCCGCCGCCGCTGGCAGCACCACGGCCGTGGCGAGCAGCGTGATGGGGCCGACCACCCCTCCGAGGATGACCGCTCCGATCGCGGTGACCGTCGCAAAGACGAGCTTGGTGAGCGGATTGAGCCGGTGGTAACGGCTCGGCCCGGGACTCCCCAGGGACGCGGGTGGTCCCGGCGGATCGATCAGCCGGTCGCTCCTTCCGGGGTCCCGCGCTCGATCAACCGTTCACCTTGTGGGAACCGGGCCTTCGTCCGGCGCGCCATGGCCGTCAGGATGAGATAGACGATGAGGAACGTCATGAGCTTGTCGATGGGGTCGGAGAGCAGCCCCTGTTGGAACGTGGCGGTCTGGATGTCCGACCCCCCCTGGCGGAAAGCCGCGACCAGGAAGTCGGTCCCCGATCCGGTCACGCCACTGAACAGGTTGGCGCTGATGGGCGCGCTGATGAGCGCCGCGACGACACCGGTCACGACGCCGGCCACGACGACGTA
>JACCXQ010000261.1 GCA_013696945.1 Chloroflexota bacterium
ACGTGACCGTCGGTCCACCCGACTACAAGCGCCGGCTCAATGGCGCGCGTGCGCCCGCCGGTCAGCGCTGGGCGATCGTGCCCGTCACGTACACCGCCTTTGCGCCGTTCGACTTCCGCGCCGCAGACTGGCAGGTCGTCGACGGTGCCGGAGCGCGGCATGGCTGGGCACTGACCGACCCGCAACCGCCGCTTGGCGCTGGGACCCTCGAACAGGGCGCGAGCATCACCGGCAACGTGACCTTCCAGGTACCGGCCGGCGTGAACGTGGCCGCGATCGTACTGCGGACCGAGGCTGGTGCGGACCTCATCGTCTTCCGCGCTCCCTGAGGAAACGCTCGACCGCCGCCCGATCCGGCATCCCTTCGCGCGCCCCGACAGACATCACGGACAGCGCCGCCGCAGCCATCGCCCGCTCGAGTGCGCGTCGCAAGGACCGACCCTCCGCGAGCCCGGCTGCCAGCGCCCCGACCAGCGTGTCCCCCGCGCCCGTCGTGTCGACCGCTTCCACCACGAACGCCGCCAGCCGTGCCAGTGACGCAGCCTCCGCGAGGAGCGCACCGCGAGGACCGACCGTCACGACCACGGCCGAATCCGTGCGGCCCGCCAGCTCGGCGGCGGCCCGTTCGAGCTCATCCACGCCCGAGAGCTGCCGCGCCTCCCCTTCGTTGAGGACGAGGATGGGTCGCGCCGCGAGCAGCTCAGGCGCCAGTGGCCGCGCAGGCGCGGGGTTCAGGACGATCGCGATCCTCTGCTCGGCGGCCCATCCGGCAGCCGCGATGAGCGCGTCATCGCCGATCTCGAGGTTCACGAGCAGCACGCCGCTCCTCGCAGACTGACCCGCCGCAGCCGCGCCGATGGCGTCGAGCGCCCGCCGGACCGTCCGTGCGTCGAGCGACGCGTTCGCGCCGGACGCCACGGCGATCTGGTTCTCGCCCGCGCGGTCGACCACGATGCCGGCGAGGCCGGTGGGTGTATCGGGCATGACCGCGGCACCGGACGTCTCGATCCCCTCCGCTCGCAGTGCTTCGAGGGCATCGCGCCCGTTCGCATCGTCGCCCACCGCGCCCACGAAGCACACCTCGGCACCCAGTCGTGCGGCCGCGACTGCCTGGTTGGCGCCCTTGCCGCCGTGATGCCGGCTGAACGTTCCGCCGGTCACGGTCTCCGCCCGCGCGGGCAGGTGATCGACACTGACGACGAGGTCGACATTGACGGAGCCGACCACGACGACCCAGCCCGAGCCGGCCACGATCAGCCGGGCGCCCGGTACGTGACGAACAGCCGGATCTCGGTCGACCGGTCGTCGCCGATGCGGAACGCCAGCTCGTTCTCGCCCTGCGCGAGCGGCACGGACAGCATCCAGATGCCATCCGGACGCGCGGTGGTGTGATCGTCGAACCAGAGCGGGATGTCGCGCGTGATCGTGGCCCCGGGCGGCGCCACGCCCACCACGTTGATGACCGGCGTCCGGACGACCTCCCCGTCGGACGGGAAGTCGATGGTGAGGGCACTCTGCGGCTCCGGCGTGGGCAGCGATGACCCGGGTGCCGGCGAGGCTGCCGAGGGTGGGGCCGGCGAGGGTGTCGAGGGTGGGGCCGGCGAAGGCGGCGGTGCCGTGGTCCTCAGCGACGCAGTGGGCGCCGGGGTCGCAGAAGACGATGGCGATGTCACAGCTCCACGGGGCGGCGAGCCTCCAAGCCCCAGTACCCACGCCACCGCGACCGACGCGACCACGAGCGCGGCCACGATCACCACCCAGGCGAGGCGCGGATCGGGGCGTGGGGGTGGGGTGCGGAACGAGCCGCGTGGCGCGAGGCCCGTCCGCTGCGGCGCGTCGTCGTGCGACATGGCGCCGGGAGGATACGACCGCCCGCTCGAAGGTGTACGTTCCGGCTCGCCGTCACCGAACCGGGAGATCCCATGCCTGACGAACCCATGACCCGGCCATACGTCGCCTGGCCGTCCCCCATCTCGGTCGGGATGGTCGTCGGCGGCTCGCGCTCGCTCGGTGGCGTCTGGCTGGACGGTGACGATCTCTACTGGCTGGAGGGCAGACCCGAGGAGGGCGGCCGGCAGGTGCTGATGCGCGCGACGGCGGACGGTCGGGTCGAGGACGTCTCTGTGGCAGGCGTCAACGTCAGGAACATGGTCCACGAGTACGGCGGCGGCGCATTCGTCGTCGACGATGGCCTCGTGGTGTTCTCGGACCTCGCTGATGGGCGCCTCCATGCCCATCGCGCCGGCCAGGCGCCCAGGCCGGTCACCGCGGAGGGTCCGTTCCGGTACGCGGATCTCCGCATCGACCGTGCGCGCGGTCGGGTGCTCTGCGTGCGCGAGGACCACTCGGCGGATGGGGAGGAGCCGCAGAACACGATCGCCTCGGTCGATCTCGGGAGTGGCCAGACGACGGTGCTCGTGAGCGGGCGCGACTTCTACAGCCATCCCCGGCTCGACCCTGCGGGAGCACGCCTCTGCTGGCTGACCTGGTCGCATCCGGACATGCCGTGGGACGCCACCGAGCTCTGGGTCGCCGATGTCTCTACCGACGGATCGGTCGCCCAGGCCCGACTCATCGCGGGCGGACCGTCCGAGTCGGTCGCCCAGCCCGAATGGGCTCCCGATGGGTCGCTGGTCTTCGCCTATGACCGGACCGGCTGGTACAACCTCTACCGCTGGCGTGAGGACAGCCCGGGACTGACCGCAGCCGAGCCACTCGCGCCCATGGCCGCCGAGTTCACGGCGCCGCAATGGGTCTTCGGGTGGTCCGACTACGGCATCGACGACGACGGGACGATCGTCGCCGCCGGCCGCTCGCAGGGGGCGGATCGGCTCTACCGGATCGATCGCGGCGGAGGTTCGCCCATCGAGCTGCGCCTACCGTACCCCGAGATCCACAGCGTCCGTGTGGGTGGCGGCAGGGTCGCATTCTGCGGTGCCGGGCCGGCGACGGCGACGTCGATCATGCGGCTCGAACTCCGGAGTGGCGAGACCACGCTCGTGCACCGCGCATCCGAGCTCGCAGTGGATCCCGCGTATCTCTCGACGCCTCGGGCGATCTCCTTCCCGACGACCGGGGGCCTCGAGGCGCACGCTCTCTTCTACCCACCCGCAAACCCGCGCGTGCGGGCTCCGAGCGATGAGCGGCCGCCGCTCATCGTCATCTCTCATGGCGGCCCGACTTCGAACGCGACCGCGTCGCTCGACCTGGAGATCCAGTTCTTCACCAGCCGAGGCTTCGCCGTGGTCGACGTCGATTACGGCGGCAGCACCGGCTACGGCCGTGCATATCGCGAGCGGCTGGAGCGTTCGTGGGGCATCGTCGACGTCGAGGATTGCGTCGCGGCGGCTCGTCATCTCGCGGACTCGGGGCAGGTGGATCCGGCGCGCCTCCTGATCCGCGGCGGCAGCGCGGGCGGGTACACCACGCTCCGCGCGCTCACGACGACCGATGTCTTCGCGGCAGGTGCCAGCCACTACGGCGTCGGTGACCTGGAAGCACTCGCACGCGACACGCACAAGTTCGAATCGCGCTACCTCGACCGGCTCGTCGGGCGGTACCCGGACGAGGCGGCGACGTACCGCGAGCGGTCGCCGATCCACGCCACCGACCGGCTCTCGTGCCCGTTGATCGTCCTCCAGGGCCTCGACGATCGAGTCGTGCCGCCGGCCCAGGCGGAGCAGCTCGTCGCGGCGCTGGATGCGAAAGGGATCCCTCACGCGTACCTCGCTTTCGAAGGGGAGGGGCACGGCTTTCGCCGCGCCGAGAACATGGCGCGTGCGCTCGAGGCGGAGCTCTCGTTCTATGCCCAGCTCTTCGGTATCGAGCCCGCCGACGACCTGGAGCCGGTCCTCATCCGGAATGCCGAGCGGATGGGGATCCCCACAGCGGCGCTGTGATGGGGCTGCAAGGAAGCGCCCAGCGCACGGCGGGACTCGGGAAAGGGGCGCCGCGCCAGACTGGAAGCTTGGACCGGAGTGCTGCGGGGGCGCGAGCACTCGTTGCAGGGGAGGATGCACGTGCGCGTGCTGGCAGCGAGATTCGCCACCGCTGAAGAAGCTGATGTCGCGGTAACCCGACTCCGGCGCGAACTCGACTTGGGGCCGGATGATGTCGGTCTGGCACCCTTGGGTGGTGCCGATCAACCAGCTGGCGATGCGGTCGTGTTGGCGGGGCGGTTCAGGGAAGCCCGAGTGGCTCTGGTCCGTGAGGTGATAGCGGGCGCGGGGGGCGTGATGGTGGCGGACGTCGATGAGGGATGGACGAAGCCGAGAACGCGCTCGCCGAACCGTTCCACGA
>JACCXQ010000286.1 GCA_013696945.1 Chloroflexota bacterium
ACCTGGAACCCGGCCGCACGCATGACCGCAGCCGTGCCATCAGCCACGATCGGGTGGTCCTCGACGACCAGGACGCGGATCACCGGTTCCATCGAAAGACGATCTCCGTTCCTTCTCCCGAGGTTCCGGTGACACCGACCGAACCACGGACCTCATGCGCCCACTGGCGGATCTCGGCCAGCCCGATCCGACCGCGGCTGAGAGCTCGGGCGGACGCTTCCGTATCGATGCCGACACCATCGTCCGCGACGCGTAAGCGAAGCCAAGTCGGACCGCATGCGAGATCGAGCTCGGCCCGGTGCGCACGAGCGTGCGATCGAACGTTCTCGAGGGCGATTTGCGCGATGCGGTAAGCCGCGAGCTCGACATCGGCCGGTGGTCTGCCCTCATCCTCATCGGCGCGCAGGGTGGCACTCCAGTCCACTAGTGCGGACCAACTCGGCCAACCCCTCGAGCCCCCATGTCAGACCAGCGGCGCGCAGGACGTGCGTCTGGCGATCGTCGATCATCACGCGGAGATCGCCCTCGAGCGCGCGAAGGCCCGTCACGGCTTCACGCGATGCGTCCGCATCCTGCTCAAGGGCGCGCATCGACTGGGCCAGCCGCGGCAACAACTCATCGTGCACCCGCGACGCGGTCTCTGCGCGCTCCTCCTCTTTGGCGCTCAAGCGCTCCCGCCGAGCGACCGGCACGAGCTCGGCGAGCAGGCGGCCGACGGTGCGCTGCTGTATCGGATGCTCCGCCCAGCTCTGGTACGCCGCGATCAGTTCAGCCAGACCTGCGACGAAGATCAACCCGATGGCCAGACATGCCGTGGCGAGCCAGATGGCAGGCCACAGGTGCCCCGACCACTCGGTCATGAAGAGCGCACCCGCTAGGCCAACGGCACCCGCGATGGCCCCTCCCGCGAGGAGGCGCGACCAGCGCCCGATGTGACGGACCGACACCAGGACCGCCACGAAGACTGGGATGGGGGCGATCAGTGCGGCTTCGGGAAGGCTGACGTAGCCAAGCATCGAGCGCGCGGCCACGACGGCCGCGAGTATCAGCGCGAAGCTCGATCCCGGGATGCCGCCGATCACCAGGAGAGCGGCGCCTAAGAGGAAGGCGACTGCGAGGGCGACAAGGGAAGCCGACGCCAGCGGGCGATCGTCGGGTACACCGACCAGGTGGTCCTCGACAGCGACGTCGATCCCGCCACCCCCTGGCCAGACGTCCGCGACGGACATCCCGGGTCGAACGCCATCGATCCATTCCCGAGACCCGATCGCGACCCTCACGACGACCCCGCCGTCATGGACGACAGCGGAGCGCCGCGGCGCGCTTGCCGCGAGAGCCGACAGCGCCACGAGCGCGACGACGAGTAGGAAACCGGCATGTCGAGCGCGACCGCGCGGCAGCACGCGCGCGAGTCGCGCCGCGCCGGTCTCAGGCACTCCACCGGCCTTGGTCAGAACGCTCTGCTCGGTCGCGACCATTGCACTGAGGCACTGCGCACCGCGTCGATGAGGGGAAGCAAGGGTAACCCGGGAGGGGATGTCTCGGATAGCGATGAGGGGATAGGGACCAGACCGTAATCGCGACCGTGTTCCCGCCGCCAGCGGCGGGGGTGGAGGAGGGGTCGCGATGAAACGAAGCCTGTCGGTGCTTGCCGCAGCAGTGCTCCTGGTCGGCGCAATGCCGCGGCCCGTCGAGTCGGATACGGGTCTGCGGGCCACGGTCGGTCCCCGTCCGATCCCGCTGCCCGCGGTAGGTCGCTATCACTGCCACGACCTCGATCGCCCCATCATCCGCTGCTTCCGAGCTCCAGCCGGCCGCGATCGGCAGGTGACTCGGCGGCTGGCCACCGGTTTCGGGACGAGCCCGGGGGCCGACACGATGTTGCTCGACTACTACGTGACGTTCTACGAGCACGCGAGCTACGGCGGCGCCTCGTATACGACGTCGGGAGGCCTCACCAACCTCGCCGACATCGGGTGGAACGATGTCGTGAGCTCGTTCAAGTCGCTGAACGGCTTGCGGCCCCGCTGGTGGGAGGACGCGGGCTACGCGGGCACGGCATTCATGTGGTCAGCCGGAGCTCAGGTCTCGTACGTCGGCGACTCCGCGAACGACCGGTTCTCGTCGGTGAAGAAGTACCCCTAAACACTCGGCACGAGGATGACCGCGGGCGCAACGTCGACGGCGCCACATCGACGAGCGAGCCCGTGCCACAGCAGCTCGAGGAGGCCACCGATGTCAGTCGCGACCGATAGAGACGATGACCATACGAGTGGCCCCCTTCGCCGCGCCGAACTCCGTCGCATCGAGCGCAGTGCCGTGGCGACCGAAGGGGTCCCAAATGCGCTCAAGTCGATGGATATCCTGCCTGACGTACGCCCATTCATGCATCAGCCTGTCGATCGCCAGAGCCTCGCATCGTCGCCAGGCGAGCCCCTGGCGCCGTACCGGCCAGCGTGGACGGACGCGGTCGGGCGCCCCCGGCGAGCTGCCATCGCTGGCCTGCCGACGCGGAAGCTGTGGCATCGGGGCGAGCACCTGGATCCGCTCACGATCTTCTGGCCGGATGACCGCAAGCCCTACAACGACACGCGCTATCCGTGGGGCTGTGTGTGTCGGGTCGTGACCGCCGCGGGGGCCGGGTCTGGTGTCATCGTCGGGCCGCGGCACGTGCTGACCGCGAGCCATGTCGTCGACTGGAACAGGAACGGCGCCGGCACGGTGGAGGTCCACCGAGCCGGTCCCTCGCTCTCGGCGATCTCGCCGATCACCAGAGCGTGGTACTTCACGAAGATAACCCCACCAGATGTCGGCTGGAGCGAGGTGGACGAGGACTATGCGGTGCTCACGACCGCCGACCGCTTGGGCGATCGCTTCGGTTGGCTCGGCGTGCGTACCTATGACAGCGGCTGGGATGACGAGCCCTATTGGCGGAGCATCGGGTACGCGGCCGGCGGGCTGTTCCCCGTGTATCAGCGTGACAGGGAGCTCGACGAGGACGAATTCGACTATGGCTCCGCTCGCTCGATGACGACGACCGCCGACACCGTCCCAGGCCAGTCCGGCAGTCCGCTCTTCGCCTTCTGGGATGACGGTCCCTACGTCGTCGCCGTCGTGTCCGCCCAAGGAACGTACTTCCTGTCCGGCGAGGAGAACTGGTGCGCCGGCGGGAACGACATGACTCGACTCGTGAACCACGCGCGCGCTAACGACCCATGACCATGCTGAGTCCGATCGTCCGCGCTTGGAGAAGGTTGCTTCCGTTCGCTCGGCGCGCAGGTACTCTGGGTCGAAAAGGGCTGTCGCGGATGGACGGTCCTGGGGATGCTGGTAGAGGTCTGCACAAGTGGGCTCGACGGGTAGGCCAGCGCCCGACCGCCCGATACGGGCTTCTGACCTTCCTAGTGTGCGCGCTAGCGATGGTCGGATGCTCCGCGGCGGACGATGCGCTCCGCGCTGCGGCAGGGGGCATCAAGGCTCGTTTGCCGACGGTCGGTGGTTCGACCGACGACCTAGCCCGATGGCTCGATGTCACGACCGATGCGGCAGCGGTCTCGACCGATGACGTCGTGCGCCAGGCACGTGATGACCGCGCCTGGACCGGGCTGACCCGAACTATCGACGATGCCGCACTTCGCCTCGCCGGCCGGCTGGATGAGACCGAGGGCTTCACCCGCCAGGTGCTCGACAGTGCGGTCTGCGACGTCTTGTCAGAGTGGGTAACCACCGGGCGACCACCTACGTTCGACGGCATCCTGGAGGCGGTGGAGGACAGCCTCGTCAGCAACGGCGTGTCTGGAGCCAGCGAATTCGTCGGCTTCGTCCTCGAAGTGGATTCGGTGGCAGCCGATGTGCTCGCCGCCGAGACGGCCGGTGAGGGCACCCTCGTCGTCCGGCGCGCGATCGTCTGCTGGCGAGCAGGGCGAGCCCCCGGCTGATCGCCCCACTTGGCGCCCTGTCCAGGTGGCTCGCCCATCGCATGGGTCAAGGGGAATCATGGAAGCTGTGACCAGTGATCCCACGGAGTGACGCGGGGAAGAGAGCGGCTACGCTGGGGTAGA
>JACCXQ010000306.1 GCA_013696945.1 Chloroflexota bacterium
GGGCGGGCCCGACCGGGGTCGGCGCACTCGGTGCGCGCGAGTCGGGGCTCGGGCCGGAGATCGTCCGGGTTGGGTCGACGCTCGGGCCGGAGATCGTCCGGGTTGGGTGGCCGCTTTGGACCACTTACCGTCAAGTGGCCGCTACGCGCCCCTCATCTCGCGTCGGACGGTGCATCTACCGTCAGATGCGCTCCGGAGAGAGCATCTGACCGAGTATGGGCGCGTCCGTCGCCTCGAACCGTGCACGGTGGCCGTGTGATGCGCATCTGACCGAAGCTTGGCTAGGTCGGGCCGGAGCACCCGCCCGTACCTCGCCATGCCCATCTGGCCGAAGCTGGGCAAGACCGGCCGGAGCAACCGCCCGGTCCTCGCCGCGCGCCCGTGCACTCGTCAGCCCCTCGCCCGCAACCTCCGCAGATCCATCGCCGTGCATCGGTCCATCACGACAGCGAGTCCTGCCGCGTGTGCGATCCGGGCGGCCTCCCAGCTCACGACCCCGAGCTGTAGCCACAGGACCTTGGCGTCGATGGCGACCGCGCTCCGTGCGATGGCCGGGGCGTGTTCGGGGCGGCGGAAGACGTCCACGAGGTCGAACGGGCCCGTCTCGGTGGCCCCTTCCTCCAGCGACCGATACGACCGTACCCCGAGCACTTCCCGGGCCAACGGGTTCACCGGCACGCAGTCGTAGCCGTGGTGCTGGAGATACCCCATCACGCCGTGGGAGGGACGACCGGGATCGGGCGACGCGCCCACCACCGCGATCCGACGTACGTGTCGAAGCAGCTCGATCGCCGCGTCGGCCTCGAGGATCGGGACCGGACCCGTGCCATCCTGCGCGTCGAGCACATCTCGCGCGCGTTCCCGTTCTTCAGCCGTCAGGCTGTGCCTTCCTTCTCGTACGGGCGTCCGACGGCAGCCGGCGCGACGCTGCGGCCCACCACCCCGGCCAGCACGATGATGGTGATGAGGTAGGGGAGCGCGCTGAAGACCTGAGATGGGATCCCTGTCAGCACCTCTCCCAGCTGGCCCTCCGGGGGGCCGAAGCTGATGGCTGTCCCCAGGGCCTCGGAGGCCGTGAAGAGGAGAGCAGCGAGGAGCGCTCCGACCGGGGTCCAGCGACCGAAGATGAGCGCGGCAAGAGCGATGAATCCGCGCCCGTTGGTCATGCCGTTCTGGAAACCGGTGGTCGCCTCCATGCTCAGGTAGGCGCCCGCGAGTCCCGCGAATATCCCGCCGATCATCACGTTCCGGTAACGCAGCCTGATGACATCGATGCCGACCGTCTCGGCGGCTTTGGGATGCTCGCCCACGGCCCGCGTCCGGAGTCCCCAGCGGGACCGGAAAAGCATCACCTGGAGCACGATGACGATGATGATGACGCTCATCGCGATGGGTCCCTGGCGCAGGAACATCTCGACGATCCAACCCACCACCGGCAGGTCGACGAGGCCCGGTGGCACATCGAACTTGTCGAGCCGGCCTGGACTCGCCGGTGACGTGCGCGAGATGAGCTGGTTGAGATAGGCGGTGAGACCGAGCGCGATGATGTTGATGATCGTGCCGCTGATGATCTGGTCAGCCTTGATGGTGATCGACATCCAGGCGTGAAGCAGCGAAAGCGCCATGGCCGACAGGACGGCAGCGACCACGCCGATGATCAGCGGCGGAGTGAGACCGAAGAGCGGCGTGGGCTCGGCAGGGAAGGAGGGAGCGAGGAACGCCGCGACCGTGAAGCCCATGAAGGCTCCGGTGATCATCATGCCCTCGATCCCGATGTTCACGATGCCCGAGCGCTCGTTCAGCAGGCCGCAGAGCGCGCCCAGCGCGATCGGCGTGGCCAGCCCGAGGACGATCGGCGCGACGTTGGGAAGAACCTCCAAGACGTAGCCCACGAACTGGAAGACGACCCCCAGGAAGGGGATGGCATACAGGGCTTCGATGAGGGCTTCCATCAGCGGCTCGCCTGCTCACCATATGAACGGGTCACCGTCTGGATCTCGGCCACCGGGATACGCGCGGCTCGCAACCGGAAGACGCGGCGCACGATGATGTTGGCGGCCAGGAAGAGAAGGATCACGCCCTGAAGGACGTCGATCATCTCGGCCGGCACACCCGCCACGATCTGCATCTGGTTGGCGCCCGCGCGCATCGCGCCGAACAGCAGCCCTGAGAGCAGGATGCCCACTGGGTGGGCGCGGCCGAGCAGCGCCACGGTGATGGCGTCGAAGCCGACGTTGGTGCTTAGCGCGGCCGGCATGAACCCCGCCCGGCCCAGGATCTCGCCGGCGCCGGCGAGGCCGGCCAGCAGCCCGCCGAGCGTCATGACCATGACGACGAGCCGTCGGGGCCGCATGCCGGCATAGCGGGCCGCCTCGGGATTGGCACCGACCGTGCGGATCTCGAACCCGACCGTCGTTCGCCACAGGAGCCAGTAGGCGATGGGGACGGCGACGAGCGCGATGAGCAGGCCGATGTGCCCATCGCGGCCGATGATGATGGGCAGGGCGGCGTCGCCCACATCGGCGGTGCGAGCGAAGGACGCGCCCCTTGCCCGAAGGGGTCCCGTGACGAGATAGGCGATGGTAAAGATCGCGATGTAGTTGAGCATGATGGTCGTCACGACCTCATGCGCGCCGGTGTACGCCTTGAGGAAGCCGGGGATGGCGCCGTAGGCTGCACCAGCCAGGGCGGCCGCGATCAATGCGACCGGGACGGCCAGCGCCGGTCCCGAGTGGGCCATCGACGCGCCGACCGCCCCGGCCGTGAGCGCGCCCATTAGGAACTGGCCCTGGGCACCGATGTTGAAGAGTCCCGCCTTGAAGCAGATCCCCACGGCAAGACCGGCGAGGACCAGCGGCGTCGCCTGGACGACGGTCGAGACGAGGGCATTGCCGCTCCCCACGGCTCCCTCCACGAGGGACCGATAAGCCTCGAACGGGAGGCCCACCTCGAACCGTCCGGTGACGAGAGCTTCCGAGACGATCATGACGATGGCGCCAACGAGCAGCGAAAGCACGATGGCGCCGAGCGGCACCGCGATGAGCGACCACGCCCGGGCGAGGATGCCCCGCTCGGGCCGGTCCGGCATCGCCGCCTGCGGCGGGGACGTCGCCTGGAGGGAAGCGGTCGTCTGGTGCCCCTCGGCGGCCGGCGACGCTCCCTCTACCGGCGTCCCGGCGTCTTCCGGGTCCATCGCAGATCCCCGTTCCCGATCGGTCACGCCGTTGCTCCGGCGGTGGGGGCTCCTTCTTGCGGACCAGGGCCACCAGCGCCGCCGGTGGCCATGAGCAGGCCGATGTCCTCGCGATCCGCCGACGGGCCATCGACGAGAGCCACGATCCGGCCCCGGTACATCACGCCGATCCGGTCGGACAGTTCCATGACCTCATCGAGCTCCGCGGACACGAGCAGGACGGCCGCGCCCTCGTCCCGCTTCGCGATGACCTGACGATGGATGAACTCGATGCTGCCGACGTCGAGTCCACGTGTGGGTTGATCCAGGATGAGCAGCCGCACGTCGCCGCTGAACTCCCGCGCGACCACGCACTTCTGCTGATTACCGCCCGACAACGTGCCCGCAGGGACATCCCCGCTCGGCGTACGGATGTCGAAGTCCGTGATGGCCTTGGCGGCATAGCGCTCGATCGCGCCATCCTCGCGGAGGATGCCGCGAGCGAAGGGGGCTTCCCGGTACTGCGTCAGGATCAGGTTGTCTTCGACCGGGAAGCTGAGCACCAGCCCGAAGCGATGGCGGTCGCCCGGCACGAAAGCGAGGCCGCCACGGATCAGCTCGCGCGGCCCATCACCGGTCACATCCCTTCCTCCCACGGAGACCTTGCCCCCCGACGCCCGGCGCAGCCCGGTGAGCGCCTCCACCAATTCGTCCTGTCCGTTGCCGGCCACTCCCGCGATGCCCATGATCTCGCCGGCGCGCACCTCGAAGCTGACGCCCCGGACGGTCTCGTGGCCGCGATCGTCCTTCGCGTGGAGCTCCTCGACGACGAGCGTGGGCCCCTTGGGATGCGACTCGCCGCGATCGGCCACCAGTTGGACCTCGCGGCCCACCATCAGCTCGGCGAGATCCTCCTCGTTCGTCTCTGCCGGGATCCTGGTGCCCACCACGCGACCGCGTCGGATGACGGTGATCCGGTCAGCGATCTCGAGGACCTCGTAGAGCTTGTGGCTGATGAAGACGATGCTGTGGCCCTCGCTCGCCAGGCGACGGAGCATGCCGAAGATCTCGCGCGTCTCCTGGGGCGTCAGGACGGCCGTTGGTTCGTCCAGGACGAGGATCCGGGCCTCTCGGTAGAGCGCCTTGAGTATCTCGACGCGCTGCTGCCAGCCCACCGACAGCGACTCGACCCGAGCGTCCGGATCGATCTCGAAGTCGAACTGAGCCCCCAGGGCGCGGATGCGCCGCCGCGCTTCGTCGCGATCCAGGAAGAGTCGATTCGCCATCGTCTCTTCGCCGAGCAGGATGTTCTCGGCGACCGACAGCACCGGTACGAGCATGAAGTGCTGGTGGACCATGCTGATGCCGCGGGCGATGGCATCGGAGGGTCCGGCGATCTGCACTTCGGTGCCGTCGAGCAGGATCTGCCCCTCGTCCGGCGTGGCGAGGCCGTACAGGATGTTCATGAGCGTGGACTTGCCCGCGCCGTTCTCCCCCAGGAGAGCGTGGATCTCCCCGGGGCGCAGGTCGAGGTCGATGTGGTCGTTGGCGACCACTCCGGGATACCGCTTCGTGATGCCGCGCATCTCGAGCGCGGGCGCGACTATCTCTGTCATGCCCCTGGCCGTCAGCTGAGCGAGGGAGCGAGCATAGCCGCGCCGCGGCTGCTCCGGAACGTCGAAACGGCGGGTCCGGCCTGAGCCGGACCC
>JACCXQ010000004.1 GCA_013696945.1 Chloroflexota bacterium
ACCGACGAGTAGAGCGCGGCGGTGCCGACGAAGAGTGCAGCGAGGACGAGCGGGTCGTCCACGTTCAGGCCAGCTGCGCGGCGCTCTCGCGGTCGAGCAGCCAGGTCGCGTTCGTGCGAAGTGCGAGCTGCGCCGGCCAGCGGCGCGGGTCGTGCGCCGCGCCCATGACCTGGGCCACGATCGCCGCCTTGCTCGCCCCCGGGACCATGACGATGACGCAGCCGGCCGCGGCGAGGATGCGCGGCGACAGAGTCACTCGCGGCACGTGTGGGGCGACGTGGGCCGGGGCGTCGATCGCGAGTGCCAGCGGCGCATCGGCGTCGAGCGCCGGGCTCCCGGGGAAGACCGAGAGGATGTGGCCGTCCGGCCCCACACCGAGGAGCACGACGTCGAACGCAGGCGTGCCGTCCTCGGCGGGCGGCACGTGTCCCCTTACGGCTTCGGCGTAGCGCGCGGCCGCGACGGCCGGGCCGCCGTCCTCGATCGCCATGTCCACCGGCACCGGATGGACGTGATCTGCCGTGATCGGGACCGTGAGCGACTTCGCCGCCGAGCCCGCGTTCGAATCGGGATGATCGATCGGGACGTAGCGCTCGTCCCCCCACCACAGATGGATGGGCGACCAATCCAGGTCCGCCGCCTGCTCGGGCTCACCAAGCCTCGCGTAGAGCGCGGCCGCCGAAGATCCCCCGGTCAAAGCCACGTGGCCAACGCCATCGCGCGCCACGGCTTGCCCGAGTGACGCCACCAGTCGGTCCGCCGCTTCCGTGGCGATGGCCGTCGCGTCCGGGAGGATCACGATCTCCGCTCCTGACGGCCTCCCCGTCACGGGCTCAAGCCAACGAGCTCGACGGCCTTTCCCAGGGCCATCTCGAAGACGCGGTCCCCGGATGTGCGGTCCAGGGCCTCGGCCAGGAACGGGGTCTCCTCGAAGGGCTCGAGTGTCCCCGCCCTGCGCGCCACTTGGGCCCCGTTCCAATCCGCGGTGGCGAGGAGATGGTCGGCCTGACGGGTCACTCGCGCGCGGGTCTGCGCTCGTCCACGGACAAGCTCCATCTCGACGCGCATCAGCGAGCCCGTGCCGGGCACGTTCGAGCCGCTGCCAGCTTGGATCGGCCGGAACTCGACGGGGATGATGCGGCGCCCCGCGCGGAGCTCCGCGACCAACCGGTCTCCATGCGGGGCCTCCTGGATCGGCCGCGAGACGGTCCAACCCAGCTGCGCGGCGAGCCAGCCGGCGAAGCACGCGGCCTTGGCGATGCGCATGGTCGTACCTGGCTTGGCGACGTCTATCCGGAGGTGGCGCACGCCGGGCAGCTCGTGGATGAGGAGGGGATGGTCGAACAGGCTGGCCAGGAGCTCCCGCCAGAGAGTCAGCCGCGCCCAGCCGATGTCGTGGACGGTGTTCCCGGCCGTCATCGTGTCGAGCATCCCGCGCAACCCCAGCCGGCCGTCGTCGCGGAAGGAGCCCGAATCGACCAGCAGCCCGTCGGCCATCTCGGCCAGGTCGTGGTAATGGCGGCTGCGGAACGGGGGGTCGTCCGGCCACCACAGGACAACCGGCAGGTCGTGGATGAGCAGCGGCGCGATGGCCGTCGAGAGGTGCTGTGACAGCTCGCCGCCGGTCTTGATGAAGATCTCCTCGGTGCAGACCTCGGC
Organism: Chloroflexota bacterium; assembly: GCA_013696945.1. Taxonomy (GTDB): domain Bacteria; phylum Chloroflexota; class Limnocylindria; order Limnocylindrales; family CSP1-4; genus Palsa-1032. The sequence goes on from JACCXQ010000004.1 coordinate 1,660, forward strand.
GTGGCTCGTGGGCGAGAGATGACATGCCGCGTAGATGTGCGCGTCGAAGGTGGTCGGGCCGTCAGGGTCGCCCGGTGAGACGACGATGGCTCGCGACGGATGGCGCGATGCGAGGGCATTCACGATGGCCATCGCGCGTTCGGCGGTCTCCGGGCGCTGCGCGATCACGACGAGCGTCAGCACGCTCGTGCGCATCCTCCCCTTGATCTTGCTCGGCGAGGCGGATGCATCGTCCCCGGCGTTCGCGTGCGACGCGTCCTCCGCCTCGGCGGCCGTGCCCCAGATGCGGGCAAGCTGCTGGACCGTCTCGCTGATGCTCGAGGCGCGTGCGTGCCAGCGGGTGGTCGCGACCTCGATCCGTTCAGCGGCTGGGGCCGTCACAGTCGCCGCCAGCGCCGCCCGTCGTGCTCGATGAGCTTGTCGGCCGCCTCCGGCCCCCAGGTCCCGGCCTCGTAGAAGCAGATCCCCTCGCCCCCGTCCACGTCGGCCAGCGTGCCCTCGCGGTCCTCCCTCGTCGGCTGCGTGCCGGTCGCCACTTCATGGTCCCACTCCCGCCACGTGTCGATGACCGGCGAGACGATCCCCCACGCGGCCTCGACCTCGTCGGCGCGCGTGAACAGCGAGGCGTCGCCGAGCATCGCGTCGAGGATGAGCGTCTCGTACGCTTCGGGGGCGTCGCGCGAGAACGATGATCCGTATGTGAAGTCCATGTTCACGCTGCGGACGTCGAGGCCGAGCTCGGGGACCTTGGCCGCGAAGCGCAACAGGATCCCCTCGTCGGGCTGGATGCGCATGGCGAGGAGGTTCGCCTCGGGGTGCGTCGTCGCCTCGCGGAAGAGCATCAGCGGCGGCTGCTTGAACTGGATGGCGATCTCCGTGGCGCGTTTGGGCAGCCGCTTCCCGGTGCGGAGGTAGAACGGGACGTCCGCCCAGCGCCAGTTCTGGACCTCCAGCTTGAGCGCCACGAACGTCTCGACGCGTGACTCAGGGTCGACCTCGGCTTCTTGCCGGTAGCCGGGGACCTTGTGGTCAGCCGACCAGCCCGCGGTGTACTGGCCGCGCACGACCTGGGCGCGGACGCGTGCCTCGGTCCAGACCGGGTCGATCGCGCGCAGGACGCGGACCTTCTCGTCACGCAGCGCGTCGGCCTCGAACGCGATGGGCGGCTCCATGGCGACCAGGCTGAGCAGCTGGAGCATGTGGTTCTGGACGATGTCCCGGCTCGCCCCGGCATCCTCGTAGAACTCGCCGCGGCCCTCGATGCCAAGGTCCTCGCCCACGGTGATCTGCACGTGATCCACGTAGCGACGGTTCCAGAGCGGCTCGAAGATGCCGTTGCCGAACCGGAAGACGAGCAGGTTCCGGACCGTCTCCTTGCCCAAGTAGTGGTCGATGCGGTAGACCTGCGACTCCTCGAAGACGTGCATCACGGCGTCGTTCAGTGCCCGTGCCGACTCCAGGTCGTGGCCGAACGGCTTCTCGATGACGATGCGCGCCCATCCCTCACGCTGCCGGTCGAGCCCGACCTTCCCAAGGTTCGAGACGATGTCGGTGTACGCGGCTGGTGGCGTGGCGAGGTAATAGAGGCGGTTGCCGTGCGTGCTCTGCTCGGCGTCGATCTGTTCCAGGCGCTCCTCGAGTCCTCGGAAATCCGGCGGGTCCCCGAACTCACCCTGCTGGTAGTGCAGTCCCTCGGCGAAGTGGTCCCACATGCCCTCCTCGACCGTTACCCGAGAGTGCTCAGAGACGGCCTTCTTCGCGAAGTCCCGGTACTCATCGTCGGTCATGGCGCGGCGGGAGAAGCCCAGCACGACCGACTCGGGCGGCAGAAGGCCGGCGCGGCGCAGGTTGTAGATGGCGGGAAGGATCTTGCGCTGCGCGAGATCGCCGGTCGCGCCGAAGACCACGACGATGCATGGTGCCGGGATACGCTCGAGGCGCGTCCCCTCGCGCAGCGGGTTCTCGGGCCTGGTGTCGGGTTCCGCGCGATAGACGCGCAACGCGTCACGGGACTGCTTCCCGCGCGAGGTGCTCGGCGCGGTGCGTGACGGCGCGGGCTTTGGCTTCTTGGGACGCGTGGCCGTCACTCCGGCGCTTCCTCCGTCCGGACGGCGTGACCGCCGAACTGCTGGCGCAGCGCGGCCAGGACCTTGGCGCCGTAGCTCTCCGGCTGCCTGCTTCGGAAACGCGTCAGCAGCGAGAGCGTGATGACGGGCGCGGGGACGTCAAGGTCGATCGCCTCCTGGACGGTCCAGCGGCCTTCGCCCGAGTCGGCCACCCAGCCGCGCAGCTCGTCGAGTCCCTCCCCGTACTGCTCGAACGCGAGCCCGGCGAGCTCCAGCAGCCACGAGCGGATCACGGTGCCGTGGTTCCAGGCCTTGGCGATGGCCTCGAGGTCGAGCGGGTACTGCGATGCATGCAGGATCTCGAATCCCTCGGCGTACGCCTGCATCAGCCCGTACTCGATGCCGTTGTGGACCATCTTCGCGTAGTGCCCGCTCCCCGCCGGACCGCAGTGGACATAGCCACCCTCCGGCGCCAGTGAGCGAAAGATCGGCTCGAGCGGGCCGACCGCCTCGGGGTCGCCGCCGACCATCGTCCCGTACCCGTTCTTGAGCCCCCAGACGCCGCCCGAGATGCCGGCATCCACGAATCGGATGCCCTGCGCCTTGAGCACCTCGTGCCGCCGCTTCGAGTCGTGGAAGTCGGCATTGCCGCCGTCCACGATCGTGTCGCCCGGAGCGAGCAGCTCCGCGAACTCACCGAGCGTCGCCTCGGTCGCGTCCCCGGCGGGGACCATCAGCCAGACGATCCGCGGCACGGGCAGCATCCCCACCACCTCCTCCGGCGTGAAGCCGCCCTCGAGGCCCTCGGCGACGATCTCCTCGGTCTTCTCGCGCGAGCGGTTGTAGGCGATGACCCGGTGACCAGCCTGGTGCAGCCGGCGGGCCATGTTGCCGCCCATGCGTCCCAATCCGACGATCGCGAGGTCCACGGTCCATCCCTCTCGGTCTGCGCTTGGCGGCCGTTCCAGGCCGGATGGTCGTCAGGCGAGCGCGCGCTCCACTGCGGCGCGGAGCTCCTCGAGCCCGGCGTCGGGATCGTCCGAGAGGTCGATCCGAAGCACCGGCAGCTCGTGGCTCTCCAGCGACGCGAAGTCACCCAGCGCCTGTGCGTCGATGAGCACCCCGAAGCTCTCACGCCTTCCGGGGATGGGCAGGTCATCGCGGTGTCCGCCGACCAGCTGGATGAAGCAGCCCGATGGGGTGCCGCCCTTGTGGAGCTGGCCGGTCGAATGCAGGAAGCGAGGTCCGAAGCCCAGCGTCGTCGCGCGCCCGGTGCGGTCGCGTAGCGTCCGCTGGAGCTCGCGCATGACAGCCTCGCGCTCAGGCGTACGCGCGAGGTACGCGTGGATGCTCAGGTACCCGTTGGGCCGGGCTCGGTCGAGATGCCGGCGCAGCTCCCGTGTCAGGTCGCTGCCGGGTTCGGTCAGACGAAGCGGCGCGTCACCGTAGAGCTGCAACCGGCCATCGGTCAGGAGCGGCGGCTCGGCTGCCAGCTCGCCCCGATCGTGGAAGGCGTCCAGGACGCGCTTCGTGTTCTCCTTCGATTCGGTCACGTTCGGCTCGTCGAACGGGTCGATGCCGAGGCCCACCCCACAGAGGGCCGTGGCGAACTCCCAGCGGAAGAACTCGCCGCCCAGCCACTCGCCGCCGTCGAGCGCGAGATCGATGACCGGGTGGCCGGCCTGGGCGAGCGTATCGAGTGACGCATCGGTCTCGTCCCGCCACTGTTGCGAAGCGCGCCGCCCGAGCCGCACGAAGATCCGATCGGGTCCGTAGACGCTGGCCGGTCCGAGCGGCTCGCCGTCCACCGGCACGATGCCCGTGCCGTGCTTGCCGGTGCTCTCGGCGACGAGCTGTTCCGCCCATGCCCCGAACGCAGCGAGCTGTGGCTCGATGACGAACGTCAGCTTGTCGCGTCCGGCACGCGCCAGCGCAGCGAGCGCCGCCCCCAGCCAGACGCCGGGGTTCGCGGCGTCGTCCGCGCGGCAGCGCTCGGCCATCAAGCGAGCGTCGCCCAGGAGGCCATCGAGGTCGAGGCCGAGCAACGCGGCGGGCACGAGCCCGACATAGGTCAGTGCGCTGTAGCGCCCCCCGACATCCTCGGGGTTCAGGAAGACCGATCGGAATGCATCGCTGCCGGGGAACGCGTCCAGGCTCTTGCCAGGGTCGGTGATGGCGACGAAGTGCTGGCCGACCTCCGACCCAGGGCCGCGGCCGTGCAGCTCGTGCTCCAACTCCCAGAAGTGGGCCAGAAAGGCCAGTGTCTCGGTCGTCGTGCCTGACTTCGACGCGATCAGGAAGAGCGTGCGCCGGCCGTCGTCCTCGCCCAAAGCGCCACGGACAGCCTCCGGATCGGTCGAGTCCAGCACGGTCAGCGGGAGGCCGTGGGCCGACCGTGGGAATGCCAGATCGAGCACCTCGGGTGCCAGTGAGCTGCCGCCCATCCCGCAGAGCACGACGCGGTCGAAGCCCTCGTCGACCACCGCGGCCGCGAACGCCGCCAGCTCTTCACTCCGCTCGTCGAAGAACGAGGGCGCTTCGAGCCAGCCCAACCGGCTGGCGATCCTCGAGGCGACCGACTCGTCGTCGGTCCAGAGGGTCGTGTCGCGCTGCCAGATCCGCTCGGCCCAGCGAGCATCGACGGCGCGCCCGATCTGCTGCTCGACCGGGCCGCGCAGCGATGCCGGAAGCCGCAGTGGCAGCTCGGCCAGGATGTCGAGCGGGTTCGTAGGCGAACGTGTCTCGGTCATCGGATGCTCATGCCTCGGACGCCACTGGATCGCCCGGCGCGACATGGTCAGGTGGCGGGGAGATGACGCGCTCGGCGCGGCCGGTCAGCACGGCGCGACCGAGCTCCGCGACGTGCCCCCCTGTGAACCCGAAGCGCTCGAAGATGTCCTTGGCCGGCGCCGATGCGCCGAAGCGCTCGATGGCCAGCATCGAGCCCTCGGAACCGACCCATCGATCCCAGCCCTGTGACACGCCGGCCTCGATGCTCAGGCGCTTCGTGCATCCGGGCGGAAGGACGACGTCCCGGTACTCCACGGGCTGCGCCTCGAAGCGCTCCCAGCACGGCATCGACACGACGCGTGTGCGGATCGCCTCGGCCAGGAGCGAGTCGCGAGCGGCCATCGCGAGGTGCAGCTCGGAGCCGGTGGCCAGCAGGATGAGGTCAGGCTGGACGGCGTTGCCGTCTTCGTCGGTGGCGTCGGCGAGGATGTAGGCGCCGCGCGAGACGCCGTCGCGTGCAAGCTCCGCCGTCCCGGCCAGGACCGGCAGCTTCTGGCGTGTCAGGGCGAGCGCCACGGGTCCATCGCGCCGCTCGATGGCCAAGCGCCACGCGGCGACGGCTTCGTTGGGGTCGCCGGGGCGCATGAACCAGAGATTGGGCATCGCGCGCAGCGCCGCGTAGTGCTCGATCGGTTGGTGGGTCGGGCCATCCTCGCCGAGCCCCACCGAGTCGTGCGTCCAGACGTAGATGACGTGGAGTCGCGAAAGCGCGGCGAGCCGGACGGAGCCGCGCATGTAGTCGCTGAAGTTCAGGAACGTAGCCACGTACGGCATCAGCGCGCCGTGGTAGCCGATCCCGTTGCCGGCACCGCCCATGGCGTGCTCGCGGACACCGAAACGCAGGTTGCGGCCGGCCTCGTCGGCCGAGAAGTCCCCGGCGCCCTTGATGTCGGTGAGGTTGCTCTCGGATAGGTCCGCCGCGCCCCCGAACAGCTCCGGCACCGCGCGGCCGAGCACCTGGAGCGTCTCCTGCGACGCGTTCCGGGTGGCGAGTGGCTCGGCACCGTCCTCGTAGCGCGGCAGCTGGCTGTCCCAGCCGCCCGGCAGCCGCCCATCGATGCGTCGGCGGAGCTCCGCGGCCTCGTCCGGGAACGCCTCGGCATACGCCTCGAAGCGCTGCTCCCAGTCCGCGGCGAGCTCCCTGCCCCGGTCCACGGCGTCGCGGAAGTGGGCGAGCGCGGCGTCAGGGATGACGAAGCTCTGGTCGGGGTCCCAGCCGTAGGCTTCCTTGGTCGCTCGCACCTCGTCAGGACCGAGCGGCGAGCCGTGGGCCTTCTGGGTGCCGGCCTTGTTGGGCGCGCCGTAGCCGATGACCGTGCGCACGGCGATGAGGCTCGGACGCGGGTCCTCCAGCGCAGAGCCGATCGCTCCCTCGATGGTGTCCAGGTCGTTCCCGTCCTCGACCCGGCGGGTGTCCCAACCATATGCATCGAAGCGTCGAAGGACGTCCTCGCTCCATGCCCAGGAGGTGGGGCCGTCGAGCTGCACGTGGTTGTCGTCATACAGGAACAGCAGCTTGCCGAGGCGCAGGTGGCCGGCGAGGCTGGCCGCCTCGGAGGCGATGCCCTCCTGTAGATCGCCGTCGGAGCAGATGCCGAACGTCCGATGGTCGACGATCTCGTGGCCCGGGCGGCCGAACTCGGCGGCCAGCCGCCGCTCGGCGATGGCCATCCCCACGGCGTTCGCGAAGCCCTGCCCGAGCGGACCGGTGGTCGCGTCCACGCCGGGGGTCAGCCCGTACTCGGAGTGGCCCGGGGTGAGCGACCCGAACTGGCGGAAGCGTTTCAGCTCGTCGAGCGAGAGGTCATAGCCCGTCAGGTGAAGCAGCGAGTAGAGCAGCATGCTGGCGTGGCCGGCCGAGAGCACGAACCGGTCCCGGTCGAACCAGTCGGGCTGGGTCGGGCTGTGGCGCAGGAAGCGCGTCCAGAGCACGTAGGCCATCGGCGCTGCGCCCATGGGAGCGCCGGGATGCCCGCTGTTCGCCTGCTGGACAGCGTCGATCGACAGGGTCCGGATCGTATCGATGGCGAGCCGGTGGTCGACGCGCGCGGCGGGTCCGGCGGTGATCGTCATGCCTCGCCATCATAGTCGGCGAGCGTGAAGCCCCGACGACGGGAGCCCGAGGAGTCTGTCATCCGCATCACGGCCCGGCGTCCGCACCTCGTGGTGATCGGAGACCTGCTGGTGGACATCATGGCCACGGTCGGTTCGGCGGGCCTGGAGCGCGGCAGTGACGTGCCGGGGACCGTCCGGTTCCGTGCCGGCGGGTCGGCGGCGAACACATCAAGGACCTTCGCGGGTCTGGGGGGACGGGCGACGCTCGTCTGCTCGGTGGGGGTGGATCCGTGGGGGCGGCTCTTGGTGCGCTCGTTGCGTGGCGCGGCGGTGGTGGTGCGAGCCGTCCGCTCCGAGGCTCCGACGGGGAGACTCGTGGCCATCGTCGAAGGCGATGGTGAGCGCACCTTCGTCACCGACCGCGGTGCGGCGGACGGGTTGCGGCCGGACGATGTGGAAGAGCGCTGGTTCCGCGGTGTCGACGCGCTCCATGTGCCCGGGTATTCGATCTTCAGCGAACCGCTGGCTTCCGCTTCGTTGCGTGCCGCGGGCATGGCGCGGTCGGCCGGAGCGTTCGTGTCGGTCGACCTGTCGTCCCGGGGACCGCTGCGTCAGATGGGTCGCGCACGTGCGCGCGAGGCCGTTGCCGCTCTCGGTGTCACCGTGCTGTTCGGGAACCGGGAAGAGTTCGAGGTGCTGGTGGGCGATCGTCCGGAGGATCTGCTCGATATCGTTCCGATCGTGGTGGTCAAGGATGGCGCCGTGGGCTGCCGCGTCCTGGCGCGCCCGGCGCGGCGGTCGGGACCGTTCATCGACCTGTCCGTGCCCACTCGGGCGATCCGCGACGTCGACACGACCGGTGCGGGTGACGCGTTCGACGCCGGGTTCCTGCTCGCGCTCCTCGTCGCTGATGGGATTCCCCGGTCCACGCGCGGGAGGTTGCGGGCAGCAGCGCAAGCGGGCCACCGCGCAGCACGCGCAGCGCTGACGGGGCCGCGCCCGGAACTAGCTGGGCGATGAGCCGCACCGAGCCGTCCGAGCGATGAGCCGCACAGATCTCGCCAGTACGCCCGCTAGCCACATGGTCGGCAAGGAAACTGGCGTGCCGCTGACGCGCGGTCGCCGCAGGCGGCCATCCGTGGCGGGGAGTCGAGCGTGGTCGAGCGCCATCCGGCCGCCGAAACCGCCTGATCCGGGCCCCGTCCTTCCACACGATGTCCGGGTGGCATCAGTGGCGAGAACGGTGGCGCGCGCGGCCGTGTCCATGGGCAGGCACACGGGCGGGCGAGTCGAGCGATGACGAACGAACTGCTGGCGATCGCCGATGAGGTCGCGGAGGCGCTGCGGGCCGGCCGCGCAGTCGTGGCGCTCGAATCGACCCTTATCACGCATGGGCTGCCGCACCCACTGAACCACGAGGCCGCCCGGCGTGCCGAGGCGGCAGTCCGTGCCGCCGGCGCCGTGCCAGCAACGATCGCCATCGGCGGGCGCAGGATCCGGGTCGGACTGAGCCCTGACGAGCTCGCGGCGATCGCCGATGCCACTGCGTTGAAGAAGGTGTCGCGGCAGGACCTGGCCGCGGCGCTCGGTCGTGATGCCTGGGCAGGGACCACCGTGTCGGCCACGATGATCTGCGCCCACCTGGCGGGGATCGCGGTCTTCGCCACCGGCGGTATCGGCGGCGTCCACCGCGGCGGCGAACGGTCGCTCGACATCTCGGCCGACCTCGACGAGCTTGCCCGGACGCCCCTCGCCGTCGTCTGCGCCGGACCCAAGTCGATCCTCGACGTGCCCCGGACGATGGAGGCCCTCGAGACGCGCGGCGTCCCGGTCGTCGGGTGGGGGACCGACGAGCTGCCGGGCTTCTTCAGTCGAGGTTCCGGCCTCCCAGTCGGCAACCGGGTCGACGGCGCGTCAGAGGCGGCCGACCTGGTCCGCCGGCACCTGGCGCTCGGCCTCGCCTCGGCGATCCTGTTCACGGTCCCTATCCCGGAGTCGGCGGCCATCCCGCGTGAGGAGATGGAGTCGGTCATCCAGCGCGCCGAGGCCGATGCGGAGTCTGCTGGCGTCCGCGGCCCCGCCGCGACCCCCTGGATCCTGTCGCGGGTCGCCGATCTCACCGACGGCCGCAGCGTCACCGCGAACCTGGCCCTCATCGAGAACGACGCACGCGTGGGGGCGGAGCTGGCGCTGGCGCTCTGCGCCGGATCGGTGTCGACCGGATGACAGCGAAACCGTCGGCTTAGGTGTTGTCGACGTATTGACAATCCAGTAGAGTCGAAACCGTTCCTTTCGCGCACCTCCCAGAGAGGTGGCGGAGGAATCTGGTGTTGCGGACCCAGAACCCGCTTCGCCTCATAGCGCCAAGGGGTGGATTCGTGGGCAAGCTTCGTCTCGTCCTGGCGGTCGTGGCCGCCATGCTACTGGTCGCCGTACCGGCGCCGCAGCTCGCCCGGGCGAGCGATCCGATCCTGATCGGGGACTACGTTCGCGTCGTCCCCAACAAGGCCGCCATCCGCGCCGGCGCTGCGCCGACCGAGCCGCTCATCTACCAGATGTACAAGAACGAGATCGCCAAGGTCGTGTCCGGTCCTTACGGCTGCCCGGTGCCGCCGGAGGAGTGCACCGGCGGGTGGTACGAGGTCCAGTACCGCAAGTGGTCGGGCTTCATGCGCCAGGATCGATTCGCCTACACCGGACTGGCAGGCACGACGATCGCCGCGCTGAATCCGCGGATCGTGGTCGTGTCACTGGCGCGTCAGCAGCTCGAGGCATACGAGAACGGCATCCTGGTCCTCGTCACGCCCGTGACGACCGGCCGGCGATATGAGCCCGAGCTGGTGACGCCGACCGGCCGGACCGAGGTCCTGGCGAAGCTGAGCCCCTACACCTTCCACTCGCCGTGGCCGGAGAGCCATCGCTTCTGGTATCCGGACATCACGGTCCGCTACGCCATCCGCTTCCGAGAGGGCGGCTACTACCTGCACGACACTCCCAGCCGGCCACGGGGCGGGTTCGGATACGGGACGGACGTGCCCCACGAGGACCCCGACGGGGTCACGCGTGACGGCAGCCGTGGCTGCATCAACATGCCGGTATGGGCCGTCACCAAGCTTTGGGGGTGGATCGTCGAGGGCGATCCCGTGAAGGTGATCGAAGGCTGACCCTGGCACAGACCCCAGGCTACGCGTCGATGCGCGTGAGGTCTGTGGGTGGACACGGGCGAGCCCTCGGCCCTACTGGACACGCCGGGCCTGCTGCCTATGGGTGAAGACCGGCTGACCGGTGTTAGACGCGTGTCGTCCAGGTGGTACGATGCGGGGAGCGTCCGCCCGGGACCGGTGACGCGCCACCTCTGAAGGCTCCCGGGCAGAGCGGCGGCCGCTGTCAGCGGTCGCCCCAGCCCGTGCATCCCGCGAACGGACCCCGGGGGTCGACGTGTCTTCCACTGCCACGAACCTGGCCATCGATGTGCGCGCCGTTCGACGCGTCTACAAGGCCAAGCCAGCACCCATAGTCGCCCTGGATCACATCGACCTGGAGGTCGGGACGGGTGAGTTCTTCGGCCTGCTCGGGCCCAACGGCGCAGGCAAGACGACGCTCATCAAGATCCTCACCACGCTGCTGCTGCCGACCTCCGGCACGGCCAGCGTCTTCGGGTTCGACGTCGGGCGCAAGACCGCTCAGATCCGGCGGATCATGAACATCGTCTCGGGCGGCGAGACGTCGGGTTACGGCCTGCTCCTGGTCCGCGAGCAGCTCTGGATGTTCAGCCAGTTCTACGGGCTCGGCGTCCGGGACGGATGGCGTCGTGTCGACGAGCTCATCGAGCTGGTCGGGCTGGAAGAGCAGCGCTCGCAGAAGATCTCGTCACTATCGACCGGCCAGCGCCAGAAGCTCAACTTCGCGCGCGGACTCCTCAACGACCCCTGGATCTTCTTCCTGGACGAGCCCACGCTGGGGCTGGACGTGTCCGCGGCGCGCGCCGTTCGCGAGCTGATCCGCGACTGGAAACAGGCCGTGCCCGGTCGCACGATCCTCCTCACCTCGCACTACATGGCCGAGGTGGAAGAGCTCTGCAACCGCCTGGCGATCGTGGATCATGGGCGGATCCTGGCCATCGGCACACCCGATGAGCTGAAGCGGCGCGTCCAGGCCGAGTCGGTCTTCGAGCTGGAGCTCGACCAGCTGGAACGCGGCACGGCCGCTCTGACCCCGCTGCCCGGCGTCCTCAGCGCTGTCGTCCCCACCCTTGCCGACGGCGATCGCGACGACGACCGCCAGACGGTGATGGTCAAGCTCGCCCTGGCCGACGATGCCGCCCTCGGGGGAGTCGTCTCCGCCCTCGCGGGACTCGGCGCCAGCATCGTCTCGCTCAAGAAGTCGGAGCCCAGCCTGGAAGACGTCTTCGTGGAGCTCGTGGGCCGCGGCTTCGAGGATGCCGACGCGTCGACCGACGCCGCCCGCAACGGAAACGGCACCCACTGATGACAGCGACTCGCGCACCGAGCGTCTACGACCACCGCCCTACGCGCGATCCCCAGCACGCCGCTCGCTGGGATCCACGCCGCGTGCTGGTGACCAACCTCCGCGCGATCGGGGGGCGTGCCTACCCACGTCTCATCGGGCTGAGACGCGAACCGTCGTGGATCTTCTTCGAGATCCTGCTGCCGTTCCTGACCACCTCGGCGTTCGTGTTCGTCTACCGAGCGCTGCAGGCGCCACCGGAGTTCGTGGGGTTCGTCGTGCTCGGCGGTGCCATGACCGCGTTCTGGCTGAACGTGATGTGGATGATGGCAGCACAGCTCTACTGGGAGAAGGACCAGGGCAACCTTGAGCTCTACTTCAGCGCGCCGATCAGCATGATGTCGATCCTGCTGGGCATGGCCGTCGGTGGGCTGCTGGCGACCTGCCTGCGAGCGAGCGTGGTCCTGCTCATCGGCGCTTGGCTGTATGGCGTCGTCTTCACGGTCGACCAATGGC
>JACCXQ010000012.1 GCA_013696945.1 Chloroflexota bacterium
CTGGAGCAGTTCGACCTGGCCGACGCCAGCGACCGGACCGTGAAGACCTACTCGGGCGGCATGCGTCGACGGCTCGACCTGGCAAGCGCGCTGATCGGCCGGCCTCGACTTCTCTTCCTCGATGAGCCGACGACGGGACTGGACCCACGGAGCCGGCTCGGCATGTGGGACGTCATCCGCGGCCTCGTCCGCGAGGGCGTGACCCTGCTGCTGACCACGCAGTACCTGGAGGAAGCGGATGAGCTCGCCCACACCATCGCGGTCGTCGACCACGGCAAGATCATCGCGCGTGGCACATCGGTCGAGCTGAAGTCCCAGGTCGGCGGTGAACGTATCGAGGTCGTCGTGCGGGACCGCGCCGAGCTCGCCCGCGCGGCGCAGCTGATGAGATCCGGTGACGGCGACGGCCAGGTCTTCACCGATGACGATGATCGCCGGCTGACGATGTCGACCAACGGGGGCGCCAAGCGGTTGATGCGCATCGGCCGGGACCTGGACGAGGCGGCCATCGAGGTCGAGGACATCGGACTCCACCGCCCCACGCTGGACGACGTCTTCCTCTCGCTCACCGGCCACGCCGCCGAGGAGAGGGCGGCAGAGGAGAAGGCCGCATGACCACCGTCGGCATGTCGGCACGCTCGCCCGCTCCGAGCGGTGGCCTGGGTCGCGCCCTCCGCGACGGCGGCATCGTCACGTGGCGCAACCTCAAGCGGATCCCGCGCATCCCCGAGCTGGCGATCTTCGCGATCCTCCAGTCGATCATGTTCGTGCTGCTCTTCGCCTTCGTGTTCGGAGGGGCGATCCCCCTACCCGGTGGCGGGGACTACAAGGAATTCCTGATGCCCGGGATCTTCGCCCAGACGATCGCCTTCGCCTCCGCCACGACGACCATCGGCATGACCGACGACATGGCCAAGGGCATCATCGACCGCTTCCGCTCGCTGCCCATGGCGCGGTCGGCCGTCCTCACCGGGCGGACCTTCTCGGATGTCGTCTACAACGGCGGGATCCTGATCGTACTGATGCTCTCCGGGCTGGCCGTCGGCTGGGTCGTCCGGACCGGCCCACTGGAGTTCCTGGCCGGTGTCGGGCTGCTGCTCCTGTTCGCGTTCGCCATGTCATGGATCGGCGTCTGGCTGGGCCTGTCCGTGCCGACGGTCGAGGTCGCCCAACAGGTCGGCTTCACGGTGCTCTTCCCGATCACCTTCGTCTCGAACGTCTTCGTCCCCACGCAGACGCTGCCCGACTGGCTGCGGCCGTTCGCGGAGTGGAACCCGGTCAGCACGCTGACGGCATCCATCCGCGACCTCTGGGGCAACCCCAACCCATTCGCCACGACCGGGTTCCCGGCCGAGCAACCGATCCTTCTGACGCTCATCTGGATCGCCGTCATCCTGGCGATCTTCGTCCCGCTCGCGGTGCGGCGCTACATGGCGGTCAGCCGCTGAGGCGACGGCGCAAGGCGTTCCCGACGCCCGCCACGAGCAGGCAGAGCAGCGTCCCACCGACAAGGATCACACAGACATACAGGGCAACGCGCCCGTATCCGCCATTCGCCGGATCCAGGAATGGGTAGGGGTACCAGCCCACGATCGCGCCTCGGACGAGCGTGTATGCGGTCCACGCGAGCGGGTAGATCAGCCACGCGAGCGCCCGGCGAGCGGTGAGGCGCACCAGCGGTGGGTCGATCAGCCAGTCGACGATCAGGACGATCGGCATCACGCGGTGCAGCACGGTGTCGACCCACGGGATCGCCGTGTCCACGTCCGTCCCCGAGAGCAGGACGGCGAAGACGATGAGAGTCACGGTCAGATAGACGACCGCGGCGCCGCGGAACCAATCGAGCGCTGCGGACCGCTCCCCACGCCATCGGGACGCGGCCCAGAGAAGCGCGGCGGCACCGATCAGGTTGGCCTGGATGGTGAAGTAGCTGAAGTAATTGATCGGGTCGAGCGTGCCCTTTGCCGCCAGGTCGAGCAGCTGGACCGTGATCGCGGCCAGCGCGAGGAGCGCGAACGCGGCGCGGAGCAGTGCGAGCGCGGGCCGCAGCATGCGTCGACCCTACCCTATCGGTTCGTCGTCGACGAAGACCCACTCGAGGCCCAGGTCAGCCGCGGCGCGCTCCGCCAGCGCCTGGATGCCGGGCGCCTCGGTCCGGTAGTGGCCGGCGAGGATGAGGTTCATGCCGGCCTCCCTGGCGAACGACCGCGTGTACATCGACCCCTCGCCGGTCAGATATGTGTCGCAGCCCAGGTCAAGGGCCTCGTCTAGCCAACCAGTCATCCCGCCAGCGCCGGTCACGATGCCCACCCGCGTGCATCTCGCGGCGTTGCGATGGATCTCCGGTTCGCCGCCGACACCAGCCGCCACGGCCGCCGTGAGCTCCTCGAACGTGCCCTGCCATGGCCCGTGCAGGCCCGCCTGCGCGCCCTCGTACGTCGCGAAGCGCCCGTCTGCCTCGAGCCCGATCAGGCGCGCGAGCGCTGCCCCGGTGCCGATCTCCGGCGCACCATCGAGCGAGGCGTGGGCACCATAAAGGGCGATCCCGAGCTCGCGGAGCCGGTCCATCTTCGGCTGGTGGGTGCGGAGGTCGATGTAGGACCAGCTGGGGTGATGAACGATCAGGAGATCGACTCCCGACTCCGCCGCCTGCTCGATCGCCCGAGCGCTCGTGTTCACCGCGGCGCCCAGCCTGCGCACAGCGCGCCCGGAGTCGACGAGCAGGCCGTTCTCCAGCTCGTGCTCACGGAAGGCCGCGGCGTCCAGGAGCTCATCCAGGTACGCCGCGACCTCATCGACGGTCGTCATGTCACCGTTGCCGTCGCCCTTCGACGCGCGACCTCCTCGCGGACCATCGGCGCGACCTGCGTCCCGAAGAGCTCGATGGAGCGCATCACCGTTGTATGGGGCAATGAGCCGACCGTGAACTGAACGAGGAAGCGGTCGTGATGGAAGATCTCGTGCTGGAACAGGATCTTCTCGACGATCTCCGGCGGGCTGCCCACGAAGTTCGAGCCGTGCAGCGTGCGGGACGTGTCGAACTGCTCGCGTGACATCGGCGGCCAGCCCCGCTCCTTTCCGATCCTGTCCATCGTCAGCTTGAGGGCCGGGAAGACGGTGTCCGCGGCGACCTGCGAGTCGTCGGCGATGAGGCCATGGGAGTTGATGCTGAGCGGCGGGACCGGGTCGTGGCCGGCCTGGCGGGCAGCGCGCCGATACAGCTCGGCGAAGGGCGCGAATCGCTCGGGCTGACCGCCGATGATGGCGAGCGCCATCGGCAGGCCGAGGAGCCCGGTGCGGACGGCCGACTCCGGCGTCCCGCCGACCGCGACCCAGACCGGCAGCGGGTCCTGGATCGGCCGGGGGTACACGCCGCGGACCTCGATCGGCGCGCGATGCCTGCCAGACCATGTGACCCGCTCGGACTCACGGATGCGCAGCAGCAGGTCGAGCTTCTCGGCGAACAGCTCGTCGTAGTCGTGGAGGTCGTAGCCGAACAGCGGGAATGACTCGATGAACGAGCCGCGACCGGCCATGATCTCCGCCCGCCCGCCGGACAGCAGGTCGAGCGTGGCGAACTGCTGGAAGACCCGCACGGGATCGTCCGAGCCAAGGACGTTCACCGCGCTCGAGAGCCGGATCCGCTTCGTGCGCTCGGCCGCCGCCGCGAGCACCACGGCCGGCACCGAGACCACGTACTCGGGCCGGTGATGCTCGCCGATACCGAAGACATCCAGGCCGACCTGGTCGGCCAGCTCCATCTCCTCCATCAGGTCGCGCAATCGCTCGGCCGGGCTGATCATCCGGCCCGTATGCGGGTCGGGCGTCACCTCACCGAACGTGTAGATGCCCAGCTCCATCCGCGGACCGTACCGCGTGCGGCGGTCTTGCGTGGGGTCGGGGAGCGGAAGGGCCGAGGGGCCGCCCTTCCTGCTGCCTACGCGCATCGACGCATAAGGCTTGCCTGATGGGCGGCGGCGATGGCACATCGGCAGAGACCGGGGTGCGTCGGGCTATGCACCGGTGCGCGTAGAGGTGGACAGAGGCGCCGAGCTCGCCGCATCGGCCGCCCCGGGCCCTCCGGAGCGACCTACCGCCCGGTCACCATCGTCGATGCGCCGCGCCGGCGCGTCCACCGACGGATCGCGACCACGATGAGGATCGTGCCGACGATGCTGGGGAGGACGCCGAGCAGGATGAGAAGCAGCGGGGATGACGGGACCACGCGGGGCACGGTCTGGAAGAGCGTGGCGGTGACGACGCCGATGTACGCGCCGCCCTGGCCCTGGATATGCCAGAAGACCCATGGCCGCCCAAGCCATGCGCGCCGGTACCGAGCGGCGACGTAGCCGCTGATGCCCAGGATCAGGGTCGGTGGAGTGACGATCTCGAAGACGCTGATGGCAGGGTCACGAGCGCCGATGACCATGCCGCTGCCGAGTGCCGCGACGAGGAGCACCAGGTATGCCCGCCCGACGCGCCCGTGGGCGCCCGCGCGCCGCTTGGGCAGCGCGATATTGACAGCACCCATCACCAGAAGCGCGACCGCGAGGGCTGCATGTGCGATGATGAGCATGTCCATCGTCCGCATCGTATCGTCCGTTTCGGAGTATTGTCAAGAGGGCCGCTTGTGCCGCTGACGCCTACATCGATCATCGTCCTTGGACTCGTCGAACGGGCCGGCTCTGCGACGCCTTATGAGCTGAAGCTGGCGGTAGCGGCGACGGTCGGCAACTTCTGGTCGATCCCCCACTCGCAGCTCTACGCCGAACCCGAGCGTCTCGCGCGGGCCGGGTCTCTCGCCGAGCAGCGCGAGCGGAGCGGGCGGCGCCGCCGGAGGTTCGCCCTCACCGATCAGGGGCGTTACGAGCTCGAGGCGTGGCGCCACGAGCCGGTCAACGGGCTACCGGAGCTGCGCGACCTGGCGCTCCTGAAGCTGTTCTTCGGGGCAGATGCCCTCGCTGTCGCGCCCACGCAGCTGGCGGCGCACCGCGCGAAGCTGGAGGCCTACGAGGCGCTTGCGGCGACGGACGACGGACAAGGGCCACGCGGCGGATGGCTGGTGCTCCAGGCCGGCATCGGGCACGAACGCGAATGGGTAACGTTCTGGGAACGTCTGGCCGACCCGAGCGCTGAGCCGATGTCACGCGGCGGGTGAGCCGGTGCGTCGGGTGAGTGTGAGCGACGCAGCGCAGGCCACCTTCGAGGAGCATCGCGCGCTGCTCCTGGGGGTGGCTTACCGGATCGTGGGCCAAATGAGCGATGCGGAGGATGTGGTCCAGGAGGCGTGGCTCCGCTGGTCGTCGATCGACCATGCCGAGGTCCGTGATCCGCGGGCGTTCCTCGTCCGCGTCGTGACGCGGTTGTCCATCGACCGCCTTCGCCGCATCAGGGCGCGCCGCGAGTCATACGTCGGCGACTGGCTCCCGGAGCCGCTGCCGACGGCGGACGGCCCAGAGGGCAACGTAGAACGCCGCGATTCGGTCTCCATGGCGCTCCTCGTGGTGCTCGAAACGCTCTCGCCCCTCGAACGCGCCGTCTTCGTCCTGCGTGAGGCGTTCGGGTTCACCCACGCGGAGATAGCCGAGGCACTGGGTCGGACGGAAGAGGCGGTCCGCCAGCTCGCCCGGCGAGCCCGCGAGCATGTCGAGGAACGCCGTCCCCGCTTCGCATCCGACCCCGTCTCGCAGCGTCGTGTCGCCGATCGCTTCCTCGCGGCGGCCCTGACGGGCGACCTCGCCGCTCTGATCCGGGTCCTCTCCCCTGGCGTGACGCTCACGACCGACAGCGGCGGACACGTCCGCGCTCCGCTGCGAGCGCTGGAGGGTGCCGAGAAGGTCGCTCGATTCCTCGCCGCGATCTCGGCTCGCGGGCTCCCCGGTCCGTCGGCCGCCGTGATGGAGCTGAATGGCGCGCCTGCGATCGTCGTCCGCTCCGAAGGCGCCCCGGTCGCGGCGTTCGCGCTGGACGTCGACGGGGAGCTCATCGAGCGGATCTACCTCATCGCCAACCCCGCCAAGATCACCCGGCTCGGGGTCGCTCAACCGAACTGATCCGGCTATCGCCGATGTCACGTCCCACCGAGCCGGCTGCGTCGTCATGGTGAAAGGAGTCACCCATGACGATGTCGAACCTGGACCTGGAGCGCTTCACCGAACAGCCCACCGTGCTCCTGACCACGTACCGACGCGATGGCACGCCCGTGGGAACGCCGGTCAGCATCTGCGTCGACGGCGAGCGAGCCTTCATCCGCACGTTCGAGCGAGCCGGCAAGATGAAGCGGATCCGCCGCAACCCCGAGGTGGAGGTCCGCCCATCGACCTTCCGCGGGCGGCCGACCGGGGCGGCTCTCCGAGC
Source organism: Chloroflexota bacterium (assembly GCA_013696945.1). Taxonomy (GTDB): domain Bacteria; phylum Chloroflexota; class Limnocylindria; order Limnocylindrales; family CSP1-4; genus Palsa-1032. The sequence continues at coordinate 6,358 of JACCXQ010000012.1, forward strand.
TCGCGCCCGGCTGCTCGATGGGCCCGATTCGGAACGCGCAAGCCGGCTGCTGGCGAAGAAGCATCGCGTCCTCCACGGCTTCCTGGTGCCGCTGGCGCACCGGCTCCGGGGCGACCGCACCGTCCATCTGGAGCTCGTCCCGACGGGGGACCA
>JACCXQ010000024.1 GCA_013696945.1 Chloroflexota bacterium
CCACCGTCGCTGTAGAGGAACTGCTGGATCGCCTCCGCGACGTGGAAGGGATCGCGTCGATCCTCCGGCAGCCGCCCGACGATCCGATCCGCCGTGTTGTACGTGAGGTCACCGATCGAACCGGCACGGATCTCGATGAAGCGGCGCGTCCACGAGGGATAGTCGACGCCGGCAGCGGCAAGGTCGGCTGCCGTTATCGCGCCCGCCTCGGGGTCCTCCTCTGGGACGAGCGCACTGACGGTGTAGGCCTCGCCCGGATCGATCGCATCGCGCAGGTCGATGGCGATCAGCGGCCCGCCGTCGCTGTTCGTGAGGATCTCCGCCTCGCGGTCGATGGAGATGGGCGTCTCCGGTGTGAGCGCCGTGCCGCCCGCCAGGTCGACCGATGTCACGGTCACGGTGATGGGCCGCCGGCCGGCGTCCTCGATGACGCTGTCGTAGCTTCCGGCGAGAAGCTCACCGCCGGCAGGGACCTGCGCCCGCGCTCGGTCGAGCTGCTGCCACGTGTACCCATCGAAGTGGTCGTAGGTCGCGCCCCGCCAGTAATGCCCCTCGCCGTCGGATGTGGTGGCACGGAAGACGATCTCCGTCGACGACTCCCAGATGCCGCGGATGGTCTGGCTCGAGCTGAAGAGGCCGCTCGGCCCGCGGGCAGGCCCGGTGACGCCGCCGACCCAGCGGTTGAACTCCGATCCGAGGCTGAGCAGCTGATCGTCCAGGTCGCGCCATGCGTTGGCGAGCGGCGCCGAGCTGGCGCTTGCGGCGAGCACCAGTGATCCCAGCATGGTCAGGATCACGAACGCCAGCCCGCCGCGCATGAACAGCCCCGACACGTAACCCGCGTCGCCGATCCGCCGACGACGCCAGCCCTCCCGCTGGGCGGCGAGGTTCATGCGGACCAGGAGCAGCATCGCCACGGCGCTGAAGAGCACCAGGTGCAGGTACTGCGGCCGGATGGTGACCGACATGTTGATGAGCAGGGCGAGGCCGGCGCCGACGACGGCCGGCATGGCACGCCCACGACGGAACACGTTGAAAGCCGCGAACTGCCCGAGCGCCCAGATCAGCGCCCCCATCGTGAGCAGGAAGACGGACGTCTCGGATGAGCGGATCCCGAGCACGACGAGGTCGTTGTAGAAGATGCCCACCGACTCGCTGAGTCCGCGGAGGCGACCCAGGAGCGAGGGGTCGGCAGAGACCGCCCCGCTCACCGCCAGCAGCAGGAAGGCTGTCCCGATGGCCGCACCGATGAGGTGCGCGAGCGCGGTCGGCAGACGACGCCACTTGGCCAGCCCAAGCCCCATCACGGCGGCCATCAAGACGGCCAGCGGCAGGAAGCCGGTCTGGTTCCCCCCGCCGGGACCGAAGCCGGCCCAGTTCGCGTCGTCGATGGCAAGAGCCACGGTCACGAGCATCACGACGAGCAGGGCGACCGTGACCCATCCCTCGCGCGGACCCCGCAACAGGCCGGTCTCCTCGACCTCGGTGACGGGGCGTGGGCCGAACGTCGTAGCCGATGTGGTCATACGCGGACCCCCGCCCTGCCCGGGGACATCGAGACGATCTGCTCGCCGAGCGATCGGCGAGGCGCAAGGACATGGACCTGCAGGTCGTGCTCCGCCAGCGCGTACTTGAGCGCGCGCGCCTCCCGAGCGCGCGCCTCGCGCTCATCGTCCGGCAGCGGTGGCTTCCCCTGGTCGAGCCTGGTGCGGTCCTCGTGTGCCACCGGATCGATGACGCACACGGCCGTCCCGATGCCGCGCACGCGAAGCGTGGCGAGTGGCCGGATCCAGTCGCGCTCGAGCGACGGGGTGATGACGACGGCGGTCATCCCGCGTCGGAGCCGCGACAGCCCCTCGACGAGCAGCTCGCGGAGCGGCACAGCACCATCAGCGTCGATCGCGGCCAGGAGCTGCAACAGCTTCTGTTGCTGCCGTGGTCCGCGGTCAGCCGGCAGGACCGCACGACGCAGGCCGGTAGCGGTGAAGCCGAGCGAGCGATTGTCGATCAGAGCACGCGACCCGATCGACGCCGCGACGCGCACGGCCGTCTCGATGGTCGCCGTATCACCGATGCCGGCGTGGACGCTTCGGTCGAGATCGACGAACAGCCAGACGTCCGCCGTCTGCTCCAGGTCGAACTCCTTGACCTGCAGCTCCTGGTGACGGGCACTGCTCTTCCAGTGGATCCGGTTGTAGGCGTCGCCAGGGACGTAAGGCCGGATCGAGCTCACCATCGCGGTCGTCTGCAGCGTCCGCTCGGGACTTGCGTGGGTGCCTTCGAGCGTCGCTGATGGCAGCCGCCAGTGGGGCAGGGACTCGACCGGCGGGTAGACGATGACCGTCGATGCGGAGCCGACGGACGCGTACGACTCGAACAACCCGAACGGGTCGCCGGTCCGGATGACCATGGGATCGACGCGGAAGTGCCCGCGTCGCGTCAGAGGGACCCGCGCGACCCACGATCGCTCGCTGCGCGACCCCAGCGCGAGCGCACGGCCCGGGAGGGCGACCGGGAGGCTCGTCGGGTTGTAGACCTCGAGCCAGAGCTTGGGGATCCGGCTGGTGTTGCGGACGGTATACGTGGCACGTAGCGTGTCGCCGACCTGCGCGTGCGGACGGTCCAGCACGTAGCCGGCCTCCAGGTCGGCAAGCCCGAAGCGCGTCACGAGGTAGGCCCCGCCGATGACGAGGATCCCCAGGTAGACGAGGAAGAACAGGAAGTCCGCACCGGTCGAGAAGGCGGCGACGATCAGGACGGTGGCGATGAGCGCGACCTGGAGCCGGCGGATCATCGATCTAGACCTGTCGAACGGCTCGACGCTCCGGGCTGGGGGTCCTCGCCTCGATAGGGATGGTGCCCAGCAGCTCGCGGACGATCGCACCGGGGTCGATGTCGCGGATCGTCGCGGAGGTCTTGATGATGAGGCGATGGGCAAGCGCGGGCTCGGCGAGCGCCTTGATGTCGTCGGGGATGACGTAGTCACGGCCGCTCAGAGCCGCGAGCGCCTGTCCGGAGCGATACAGCGCCAGTGAGCCACGCGGCGACGCCCCGAGGTAGACGTCAGGGTGGGAGCGGGTGGCATTGACGAGTCGGACGATGTAGTCACTGACGGTGGAGTCGACATAGACAGCCCGGATGCCTTCCTGCATCTCCTTGAGCTCGTCGACCGAGGCGACCTCGTGGATCTCATCGAGGGGGTGGGCGCGCTTCTGCTCATCGAGGATGACGATCTCCTCGAGCGGCTGCGGGTACCCCAGCCGGATGCGCAGCATGAATCGGTCGAGCTGTGCCTCGGGAAGTGCGAACGTGCCCTCGTACTCGATGGGGTTCTGTGTCGCGATGACGAGGAACGGCTCGGGCATCGGGTAGGTGATCCCGTCGACCGTCATGTGGCGCTCCTCCATCGATTCGAGGAGCGCCGACTGGGTCTTCGGAGTCGCGCGATTGATCTCATCGGCGAGCACGATCTGAGCCATGATCGGGCCGGGCCGGAACTCGAACTCCTGCGTCTTCTGGTTGTAGATGGACAGACCGGTGACGTCGGTCGGCAGCAGGTCAGGCGTGAACTGGATGCGCCGGAAACTGCACCCGAGGCTGCGCGCGATGGCTTTGGCCAGCACGGTCTTCCCGGTGCCCGGGACGTCCTCGATGAGCAGATGGCCCTGGCAGAGCAGCGCCACGAGAGCCAGACGGACCTCGTGATGCTTGCCGACGATCACGCGTTCGACGTTCGCTGCGACCTTCTCGCCCGATTCCTGGATCTTGGCCACGGTGATCATCCCTCGTTACGGTCGGGAGCGCGAGTCGCTGGGTCGCCTGGGCTCGAGACTGACAGCAACGGTCGCAGGATGGTACGCCGGAAGTGTGGAAGTGGTTGCCGGGGCGCGATAGGGCCAGCGGGACGTCATCCGGCCAGGTCGAGGTACAGCTCCATGAGGTCACCGCCGATGGGCACGGCCACGTCGCGTCCGGCACCGGCGCGTTCGACGATCACGGCGATGGCGATGCGCGGCTGTTCAGCGGGGGCGAACCCGATGAACCAGCTGTGTGGCCGTCCCGTGTCGCTCACCTCGGCGGTCCCGCTCTTCCCCGCCGTGGTCACGCCGGGGACCTTCGCGCCACCCGTGAATGACTCACCGAACTCGCCCTCTACGGCCGTCACCATGGCCTGGGTGATGGTCTCGGCGTCACCGGCCGTCATGACCTGCCGCACGACCGACGGGGCGACCCTTCGCTCCTGGCCGCTCTCCGCGACGAGCCGATCCACGAGCGTCGGCTTCATGAGGAGGCCGTCGCTCGCCACGCAAGCCGCCACGAGCGCCATCTGGAGCGGCGTGACCAGCGTCTCGGCCTGGCCGTAGGCGGCGTTCGCCAGCTCGACGCTGTCGGTGAACCCGAAGAGCGGCCCATCTCCGCCGTTCACCTGGCTCGATGCCGTGGGCAGCTCGAAGTCGATGCTCGCGCCGAAGCCGAGACGGCCCGCCCACTCGAGCAGGACGTCAGGACCCGTGTCGAGCCCGACGTGCGCGAAGTAGATGTTGCTCGACACCTCGGTCGCCTCGATCAGGTCGAGCGGGTGGTCGGTCTGGAAGGTACGGGGCGAATCGCGGATCGAGAACCCCTCGACCCGGAAGCCATCGAAGTACTCCTGGGGCTGCGATGCGTAAGTGGTCTCGCGCCGGATGGCGCCTGACCCCAGGCCCGCGATGGCGGTCACGATCTTGAACACGGAGCCCGGCACGAAGCGGCCCTGGGTGGCACGGTTCAGGAGTGGTGACCCACGCTGCCCGCGCAGCGATGCCAGGTAGTCGCGCCCGCCGAGTGGGTCGACCAGCCGATTCGGGTCGAACGTCGGAGCCGACACGAGCGCCAGGATCCGCCCGGTCGCGGGCTCGATGGCCACGATCGCGCCGCGTTCATCGCCCAGCGCCGCCATCGCCGCCCGCTGGAGGCGCAGGTCGACCGAGAGATAGAGATCGCTGGGATCGTACGGATCGGAGAAGAACTTGCGCAGGACGTCGCCAGCAGGGCCGAGCGGTTTGAGGCCGGTCAGCTCGGCGTCGTAGGTGCGCTCCAGGCCGGAGGTCCCGAACACGAGGCTCTGGTAGCCGACGATGGGCGCCATCGCCGCCTCCGGGTAGCTTCGCGTGCGCTCGCCGCTGGGACCG
>JACCXQ010000025.1 GCA_013696945.1 Chloroflexota bacterium
CCCAGCGAAGCACGTCGAGCAGCGGCGGACCGCCGTTGCCGTCGGCAGCATACGGGTAGTCCAGGCCGAGCTGGGCCGCAGCCCGCGGCGCGATCCCGGGCATGAACGGCGCCGCCGCGAAGCTCACTAGCCGGCACGCCTCGAGGAGATCGCCCAGTACGCCACGGAGCTGGTCGCCGGCGGCAGCGTCTCCCTCGCGCGCCTGTTTCGCCAGCTCCCAGGGACGGGCCGAGTCCACGAACCGGTTGGCCGCACCGACGAAGGACCACACTACCGCCAGTGCGTCGTGCAGGAGATGGGAGGCCATCCGCTTGGGGAGCCGGTCGATCGCCTCTGACCACGCGAGGTCCAGAACCCCTCCCATCGTGGGGGCCGGCCGCTCCGAATCGACGTACCGAGCCGTCATCGAGAGCGTTCGATTCAGCAGGTTGCCGAAGTCGTTGGCCAGGTCGGCGTTGTAGCGTCGGACGAAGCCATCCCAGGAGACGTCGCTGTCGCGGTCGAACGGGACCTCCCGTAACACCGTGTAGCGCGCGCCATCCGAGCCGAAGGCGGCCACGAAGTCGAGCGGCTCCATGAAGTTCCCGCGGCTCTTGCTCATGCGCTCGCCCTGTGCCAGCAGCCAGCCGTGGACCCAGACGAGCTTGGGCAGAGGCAACCCAGCGCTCATGAGCATGGCCGGCCAGGTGATCGTGTGGAGCCGGTTGATGTCCTTGCCGATGACGTGGACGTCGACCGGCCAGTACCGTGCGAACCGCTCGGCATCGTCGGGGAAGCCGGCCGCCGTGATGTAGTTGGTCAGCGCATCGAACCAGACGTAGACCGTCCCTGCGTCGGGATCCCACGAACCATCCGCGAGCTGCGCGGACGAGCCATCCTCGCGGATGGGGAACGGCAGCCCCCACGGCGCCTTCTCGCGGCTGACCGAGAAGTCCTCCAGTCCGGAGCGCATGAAGCCGAGCATCTCGTTCTTCCGAAACTCCGGCTGCACCCAGTCGGGTTGCTCCGCGTAGTGGCGCTCCAGACGCTCCTGATAGGCCGACAGGCGGAAGAACCAGTTGCGCTCCACTAGCCACTGCAGATCCACCTCGCGGTGGTTGGCGCAATGGGTCCCGCGGTCGTCGTGGACGAGCTGCGTCTCGGGGACGAAGCCCTCGTTGGGGCAGTACCAGCCCTCGTAGTCGCCCTTGTACAGGTCGCCGCTCGCGTAGGCGCGCCGGATCATCTCGTGGACCGCTCTCTGGTGATCCGGGTCGGTCGTGCGGATGAACCGGTCCGGGGCGATCGACAGCGCGTCCTCGGCCTCCCGGAAGAGCGCGACCATCTCGTCGACGAACGCCCTGGGGTCCTTGCCCTGCTGTTCCGCCGTCTGCGCGATGTTGACGGAGTACTCGTCGGTGCCGGTCAGGAAGAACGTGTCGTCGCCGAGCATGCGGTGCCAACGGGCGATGGCGTCCGCAGCGATGACCTCGTAGAGAGTATGAAGCCCGGGCCGGCTGTTCGCGTACGCGATGGAGGTCGTGATGTAGTAACGGCGGCGCGCGTCCATGGGGAGCGCGATGGTAGCAGCGCCGCTCCGAGCGTCTGCCGGCCCACTACGGATGGGTCAGCGCCGGTCGCGCTTGGCTCTTCCCTCTGCCGCTCGCCGTGCGCTTTCGCCACGCGCCCAGGCTGATGCCTCCTTGGCGCGACTCGTCGCGATGGTGCGGTGCAGCTCGGCCTGGAAGAGCGAGTGGCCCTCGGTGTCGTCCTCGGCCTCCGGCGACGGGGCGTCGGGCACGTCGGCGGCCTCCCGCTCGAGGTCGCGGTCCTTGTCGTCCATGAGTGGCTCCTCCGTGGTGATCGACGCGATCGTAGACCGTCTGATGCCCCGTGTCTGTCATCCCCGCGACAGATCGCGAGGATCGTTCGCGACGGCTGCGAGCACCGTCTTGATCTCGAAGGGGGTCAAGCCGGGATGCTTGGCCACTATCAGGGCGACGATCCCACAGATGTGCGGCGCCGCGAAGCTGTTGCCGGTGGCGACCGTTCTCCCTCCATCCTTCCAGGCGATCGGCACGTCGACGCCCCATGCGCCGAACTCCACCGGGGGCGCCGGGTTGTAGTAGAGCCACCACGGATCGGGCACTGCGTGCGCGGCGACAGAGAAGACGGAGGCGAAGAGCGACGGGTAGCTCGCTCCCTGGACGTTGTTGGCCGCGCTGACCAGTGCGACGCCACCGAAGTAGGCCTGGTCGACGACCTCGTGAAAGGCGGGGAAGAGCGCGTCGCTCTTGGAGGAGAGGCTCAGGTTGGCGACCTGCACGCCGCGCTCGACCGCCCACTCGAGACCCGCCAGGAACGCTGCCCCCTTGCCACGCAGGTCTGACCCGAGGACCCGGACGGAGACGAGCTCGACTTCCGGTGCGAGTCCCAGGATGATGCCGCCGCACGCCGTGCCGTGGCCGAAGAGATCCCCTGCATCGTCCTCGACGACTCGCGGCTCGCCGTCGACGATCTCCACCGCGACGCTCTCGACGACACGCCCATCGAGCGCCGGGTGGCCCCGTTCCAAACCGCTGTCGATGATGGCGACCCTCACGCCGGCGCCCGTCGAGCTGCCCCATGCCCACTCCCGATCGATGGTCTCGACGCGGCCGGCACGGAGCAGCCCACCCGTGTCCTGGCCGGTGAAGGGCTCCGACCAGGCCGGCAGCAGGGGATCGGTCACGCGGTCGGTCAGCTCCGGCGGCCAGCGCGCGCAGCATGCCGGCTGACCACCTCCAGGATGTCGGCTACGAGAGTGAGTTCCCGATCTGTCATCGCGTGTAACCCGCTGACATGCTCGACGAGGCGCCAGAACGGCACCGCGTCGTCACGGTCCAGGCCGACCGTGCTGGCCGCGACGAGGGCGTCGACCGCTTCATCGGTCATTCCCTCGTCGCCGATCTCGCGAATGACCTCACGCAGGAGTAGCGTCGTATCGCGCTGTACCCGTGTGGCCGTGATAGCAGCGGCCGCCTGCCGAGCGAAGACGCCGAGCAGCTCCATGTCACGCAGCGAGAACGTGGGGCTGCTGCGTTTGTCAAGGACTTGCAGGACCCCGACGGGCGCCTGCCCGTCGACGAGTGGCACCGCCGCGATGGAGCGCGGCACGTATCCGGTGCGCTCGGCCGTCCGCCGGTCGAAGCGGGGGTCGCTCAGCACATCGGAGAGCGCGAGCGCCTGCCCCGTGGAGAACACGTAGCCCACGATCCCATGCGAGGGGGGCACGGACAGGCCGATAGCCCCGGCGCCCTGGGCACCCGCGGCGACGCGGAACTCGAGCCGCTCGGGATCGCGCTCGAAAAGGGCGATCGACGACGCTTCTGCGTCGAAGAGCGCCGCCGTCGCCTCGACGATGGACTGGAGCAGCGCCTGCTCGACGTCCCCCTGGATCCGGCGCGCGACATCGGAACGCCGCGCCGCCGCCCGGAGGGCGCGCAGCGCGGCGGTCTCGTTGGTGCTCTGATCCTCTGCCATCGCCGTTGGTCGGCGAAGCGGCTACTTCACGCGGCTGGCGTGACCCTCGACGTCGTCCTCGTCGTCGGTGGCGCGCGCCGACAGTCGGTGGCCCTCGACGTCGTTCTCGTCATCGTCGGCCTTGACGTTGAGCCGGCTGGCGTGACCCTCGACGTCGCTCTCGTCCTCGGTCGCCTTGAGGTTGAGCCGGCTGGCGTGACCCTCGACGTCTTCGTTCTCGTCGTCGCTGGCCTTGACATTGATCCTGGACATCGCATGACCCTCCGTGTCTTCTTCGTCGCCTGACGCCTTGATGTTGATCCGGGCCATGGCGTGACCCTCTACGTCATCGTCGCCGGCGGCCTCGCCACCCATCTTCCCGGGCCAACTGCCTTCGCCCGGGCCGAACCTCTTCGCATTACCACCCATCGGCTATACCTCCAGTTCGTCGCATCGGGTCACCCGTGCCCGGACTGTTCCCAGAGTATGCGCCGCCTCGACCACCCGAAAGCCATCGGGCGACACCATAGCTGTCGCTTGGGCGACACGACCGACGGCCTCATCGTTCCGCGCGGCGGGCGAGCCGGTCCACGTCCGTGATGACCAGCGTATCCCGCTCGATGCTCACGAGATCGTCATCCAGCAGGCCGCTGAGGAGCTTGTTGACGCTCTGGCGGGTGCCCCCGATCATGGCTGCCAGGTCGGACTGCGTGAATGGCCAGTCGAGCCGAACCTCGCCCCTTGCGTGCGGGTCCGCCTCTCGAGCGAGGCGCGTCAACCGCATCGCGAGGCGGCCGGCGAGATCGAGGAAGTGGAGCTCTTCGACGTGGCCGGTCAGCCGCCGCAGCTCGTGGGCGAGCCCGGTCAGCAGAGCGTCTCGAAGGCGCGGGTCGTTCGCGACCAGGTCCCGGAAGACATCGCGCGAGAGGACGAGCGTCTCCGAGACCTCCAGCGCTTCCGCGGTCGCGGACCGGGGTGCGCCGTCAAGGAGCGCGAGCTCGCCGAAGAAGTCACCCGGGCGAACGGTCGCGATGATGGCTTCCTCTCCCTCCGCCGACGGGAGCAGGATCTTCACCGCGCCGATGGCCACGATGTGGAGTGAGTCGCCAGGATCACCCTGGTGGAAGATCACCTCGTTACGGCGGAACCTGCGACGCCGCAGCCCGCGTGCGACATCCGCGATCACCCGGTCATCGCCATGCGCGAAGAGCGCACATCGGCGAAGGCTCTCGATCGCGACGTCGTTCTGCACCACTGCTCCCGCTATGCCCCCGGACCGAGTGGGGTGGCGCCACGATGAAGCGTGAGCAAGCGCGACGTCAACCCTGGACCGGAGCCGACGAGCTCCAGGAAGTCCGGCCCATCGAGCGCGACGAGGATGGTCGGCACCTCGGCGGTCACGGTGGCTGTACGGGGCCTCGAGCTCAGGAGGCCGATCTCGCCGAAGACCTCGTCGACGCCCATCCGCCTCAGGTCGCGCTCCTCGCCGTCGACGCGCTGGGTCACCCGGACGTCACCGTCGGCGATGACATAGAACCGGTCGGGCGGATCACCCTCGCCGATGATGGTCTCGCCGGCCTCGACCCGAACGACATGCGCTCTGGCCATGGCGGCTTCCAGCCGCGCGGGCGGGAGGCTGGCGAACACGGGCACGCGAAGGATGTGCTCTCGGATGTCGTCGGCAGGAGGTAGCTGCACGGCATGAGGACCCAGGAGCGGGATGGCGACGAAGATCGACGCCGCGACGTCTATCCGGGTTTTTATTATAAAGTGCCCGTTACCCAGG
>JACCXQ010000032.1 GCA_013696945.1 Chloroflexota bacterium
GTCACGTGGCGTGGCCCTCGACCTGCTCGTCGAGCGGCTGGTCGCGGTGGCCACTTCGCCAGCGTCGGCGTGACGCACGCCTAGCCGTGGAAGGTCTCGAGCCGGTCGTCCAGGGCCTTCTCCTCGCGTTCGCGCTGGTGGTCATCCTCATGCCACTGTTCCTGCGCGTCATGCGGCGCCTGGGCTTCGGCAAGCGGATCCGCATCGAAGGACCACAGAGCCACCTGGTGAAGGAAGGCACGCCGACGATGGGCGGGCTGCTGCTGCTCCTGGTGGTCGGCGGGATCACCCTCCTGCTCGAGGGACTTGGCAATCGCTTCATCGACCCCTCGACGTTCGCGCCGCTTGCCACGCTCGCGCTGGTCGGAGCTTTAGGTACGGCCGACGACTACCTCAACGCGCGCACCGGCGACGGGATCCGCGTGCGTCAGAAGCTGCTCTGGCAGACCGCCGTGGCGGGATACGCAGCGTTCCAGATCCAGCAGACGTATGCCATCGATCTGCTGAACGTGCCGTTCCTGGGCTCGGTGGAGGTCCCGCCGCTGCTCTTCGTGGCGTTCGCGGCGTTCGCGATCATCGCCACGAGCAATGGCGTGAACATCACCGACGGGCTGGATGGGCTCGCCGGCGGAACGCTGATCTTCGCGTTCATCGGGTTCATGATCATCGCTGCGCTCAACGGGCAGCCGAACCTTGCCGTGCTCTGCGCGCTGATCGTGGGCGCGCTCCTGGGGTTCCTCTGGTTCAACGTCCACCCGGCGCAGGTGTTCATGGGCGATTCGGGCTCTTTGTCGCTCGGTGCGACGCTGGCCGTGGTGGGGCTCATCAGCGGGCAGATCCTGCTCCTGCCGCTCATCGGCATCATCTTCGTGCTCGAGACTGCTTCCGTCCTGCTCCAGATCCTGAGCGTCAAGACGACGGGGCGTCGCATCTTCCGCATGAGCCCGCTCCACCACCATTTCGAGCTGGGCGGCTGGGACGAGGAGAAGATCACCCTGCGGTTCTGGATCGTGGCGGTGCTCGCGGCGATGCTCGGTGTGGTCGTCTTCGTGGCCAGTCGCGGGCTGTACGCATGAGCCCCGCCGTGGACGCAGGCCCGGCCCGATCGGTCGAGCCGATGGATCTCGCGTCGCTCGACCTCGACTCGTTCGCCGGGCGCCCGATCGCGGTGCTCGGGTTCGCCCGGAGCGGGATCGCGCTCGCGCGCTTCCTGGCCGACCGCGGCGCCGACGTCACGGTCTACGACACGCGGCCGGCGGCCGACCTCGCAGCGGCCATCGGAGCGCTGGGCGATCGCCGCGTCCGCCTCCTCCTCGGGCCGGCGATCGATCCATCCGAAGCGCTCAGCGGGCAAGCACTCGTGACAGCGTCGCCGTCGATCAACAGCCGCTATCCCACGACCGAGCCACGGCTCCGGGAGGCGCTCGGACGGCTCGAGGCGGAGGGCCGGACGCCGGTCGTCAGCGAGGTCGACCTCTTCCTGCGGTTGTGCCCGGCGCTCACCGTCGGCGTCACCGGTACGAAGGGGAAGACGACGACCAGCTCGCTCATCGCCGAGGTCCTTTCGGCCGCCAGTCACCCGGTGGTCCTCGGCGGCAACATCGGGACCCCTCTCGTCGAGCGCCTGCCGGAGCTGACGCTGAAGCACCGCGTCGTCCTGGAGCTCTCGGAGCTCCAGCTGCCGACCCTGTCGCGCGGCACGGACGTGAGCGTCTATACCCACGTCACGAGCGACCATCTCGACCGGCACGGCACGATCGAGGCCTACCGTGCGGTGAAGCGGCGGCTTGCGGAGCTCACGATGCCGAGCGGCGCTCTGGTGCTCAACGCCGAGGATCCGGTGAGCGGCGATCTCGCCGCCGCTGCTCCCAAGGGGACGAGGATCGCCCGGTATCGCCGTGGCAGGCCGGCAGACGGCGAGCTCGGCGTCGTCGACGGGTGGCTCGTGACGCGCGGCGTCGATCGGCTCGAAGGAGCCGGGGGCGCAGACCCGACCGCCGAGACGGGCCCTGACGGCCGCCTGATGCCACTCTCCGAGCTGACGCTCCCGGGCGAGCACAACGTGAGCAACATCCTGGCAGCGCTCGCTGTCGGCACGCTGCTCGGCGTCGTGCCGGACGGCATGCGGTCGCGCGTCGCGGCCTTCACCGGCGTCGAGCACCGCCTGGAGCCCGTCGCGATGGTCGACGGTGTCCGCTTCGTGAACGACTCGCAGGGCACGCAGCCCGATGCTGTGATCGCGGCGCTCCGCAGCTTCGACCGGCCGCTCGTGCTGATCGCCGGCGGCCGCGACAAGGGGCTCCCGATCGATGAGCTGTCAGCGGTCGTGGCCGAGCGCGCCGACGCCGCTGTGCTGATCGGCGAGACGGCCGACCAGCTCGCCCGCGCGTTCCGATCGGCCGGGCTGGGCCGGATCGAGCGAGCGGCGGACCTCGAGCGCGCCGTGGCGACCGCCGACGCGATCGCCCGCGAGAGCCTGTCGCGAGGCGTCGGCAGGCCCGCGACCGTGCTGTTGAGCCCGGCCGCGGCCAGCTTCGACATGTTCGTTGACTACGCGGAGCGCGGTCGCGTGTTCAAGTCGGCAGTGGACGGGCTCCGCGAACGGCGCGAGGCTGGAGGCAGACGATGACGGCACAGGCTGGTTCGCGACGCCGCGTCGTCATGCCGCAGCCCGCCGGCAGCGGCAGGCTCTCGCGCGCGGCGTCGACCGTCCCGCTGCGCGAGACGCGCACCGCGGCGACACGCACCGTCCGTGGCCCGCAGCGAGAGCGTCACGAGCCCGACCACCTCGTCCTCGTCGTGACGCTCGCCCTCGCGGCGATGGGCCTGCTGATGGTCTATTCCACGACCGGCGTGGCGACCGCGATCCAGAACCAGGGAGATCCGTTCGGTGGGATCGCGACGCAGCTCGGCTTCTCGGTCCTCGGGGTGCTCGCGCTGGTCGTCTTCATGCGCCTCGACTATCGCTACCTCCGCCTGGTCTCTGTTCCCGCCTTCCTCGTGGCCGTCGCCCTGCTCGTCGTGGTGCTGCTGCCGGCGATCGGGCCCCTACGACCTATCATCGCGGGCGGCTCGGCCCGCTGGCTCCAGATCGGCAGCCTGCCGGCCATGCACCCCGCCGAGCTCGCGAAGCTGGCGATGGTCATCTACCTTGCCCATTGGCTGGCCAAGCGGGGCACGCAGGCAGGCAGCCTGCTGCACGGCCTGGTGCCGTTCCTGGTCATCTGCGGGCCCGTCATCGCCCTTGTCGCCGCGGAGCCGGATCTCGGCACGACCGGTGTGCTGGCCCTGACCGCGTTCACGGTCTTCTTCGTCGCCGGCGGCAGCATCTGGCAGCTCGCCATGCTCGCGCCCGTGGGCCTCGCCGCATTGGCGACCTACGTCATGAACACCGGGTACCAGCTTGCGCGGGTCGAGACCTTCCTGGATCCGTGGGCGGATCCACTCGAGCGCGGCTTCCAGACCGTCCAGGGCCTCTATGCGTTGGGTATCGGCGGCGTCTTCGGGATCGGCCTCGGCCAGAGCCGCCTGCCGGGCGGGCTCGTGTTGCCGAACGCCCAGAACGACTTCATCTTCGCGGTCATCGGACAGGAGTTCGGGATGATCGGCGCGGTCGCTGTGATCGGCCTTTTCCTGCTCCTCGCGTACCGCGGCGTGCGCATCGCACTCGGTGCGCCGGACACGTTCGCGGCGCTTCTCGCGACCGGTATCACGGCATGGCTCTGTTTCCAGGCGCTCATCAACATCGGGGTCGTCGTCGCGTTGCTGCCCATCACCGGCATCACGCTGCCCTTCGTGAGCGACGGTGGCTCCTCGTTAGTCGTGAGCTTCGCAGCGGTCGGTATCCTCCTCTCCATCTCTCGCGAGACCCTTCCTCGAGGCACCTGGAACGATGCGGATCCTGATCGCGGCCGGGGGTACGGGCGGCCACATCTACCCGGCCCTGGCCGTCCTCCGGTCGTTGTCCGAGCGCGACGATGACCTGGACGTCCGCTGGGTGGGGGGCCGTCGCGGGCTCGAATCGGGAATCGTCCCGGCGTCCGGCCTCGAGCTCGACCGGCTCTGGCTGCGGTCGCTCCGATCGGTCGACATGTCGCTCCACACGATCGGCGATCCGCTGCGCCTCGCAGCCTCAGTCCCGCAGGCGGGCGCGCTCATCGCTCGCTTCCGGCCGCGCGTCATCTTCACGACCGGGGGCTACGTGGCGATCCCCGTGCTGACCGCGGCCGCCGCGGTGCGCACGCCGGCGCTGTTGTGGGAGGGCAATCGAGTGGCCGGGCGCAGCGTACGGGCCATAGCCCGGCTGGCCGGGGCCATCGCGGTGAGCTTCCAGGACACGTGCGGGGCGCTCCCCGGCCGCTGCTACGTGACCGGGACCCCGATCCGGTCGTTCGCCCGCGTGGATCGGACGGCGGCCCGCAAGCGGCTCAAGCTGCCCAGCGATGTGCCGCTTCTCCTGGTCTTCGGGGGGTCGCAGGCCGTCCGGCGGCTCAACGAGGCCGTCGCCGACGCGCTGCCCCGACTCGTCGAGCGGATGGCCGTCCTGCACCTCACCGGCGAAGCTGGCTACGCCGATGCGCTGAGGCGCCGGGAGTCGCTCACTGCAGAGCAGCGCGCTCGGTACCGGCCGCACGCCTTCCTGCGCGATGAGATGACCGACGCGCTCGTCGCCGCGGACCTGCTCGTCGGGCGTGCCGGATCCTCGACGCTCGCCGAGGCGACCGCCCTCGGTCTGCCATTGGTCGTCGTCCCGTATCCCCATGCCGATTCGCACCAACTGGCGAACGCGCAGCACCTCGTGCGTGCCGGCGCGGCCGACCTCATCGAGGACGACCTCTTCGACGGTGACGCCCTGGTGGCCGCCAGCCGGATCCTCGATGACCCCGAGCGACGCGAGCGGATGGCGGCGGCGAGCCGCGCGCTGGGACGGCCGGGCGCCGCCCGCGCGACGGCCGAGCT
>JACCXQ010000035.1 GCA_013696945.1 Chloroflexota bacterium
GGCGCATGTCGCCGCGATGGAGCGGCACGTCCGGCCCCAAACGTTCGCGCGCGACCGCGAGCAGTCCCGCATCCAGATCCACGCCCTCGACGACGAAGCGGCCGCGCAGCAACTCGAGATGCCGCCCGGTGCCGCACGCGACGTCGAGCAGCGTCCGGGCTCCCGGCACGCGCTCGGCCACGATCACGGCGAGCCGCTCGACCTCGGCGGCGTAGTCCTTCCAGTCGTAGAAGAGGTCGTAGAGCTCGGCCGTCTTGCGGAACATCGGCCCAGCCTACGCCGGCATCAGTGGGGCTTCACGGTACCTCGGGCCGGAAGGCCGAGCCGTCGGCGGGGACACGAGCTCCCTCCGCGGCACTGTATGCATAGCCGGACCAGAAGATCATCTCGGTGCCCGTCCAGACCGGTGTCCAGGACTCGCGATGGGGCCCGCCGCTCGCCTCGCGAACCGGGGCGCGAGGCAGCATCCGGCACGTGCCATCCGCCGGGTCGAACGTCCCGCTTTCGGTCACGACGAGCCGCCCCGTCCAGACCGCCCCGCTCGTGTTGATGTCGCACGTCAGCGGGATCTCCTCCCAGGTCCCTGTCGTCGGGTCGAAGCGTCCGGTCAGGAGCGTGCCGGGACCACTCGGCCCGGTACGGATGGGATCGTCGCCAGCGAGGACGATGAGCTCGTTGCCCGTCCATATCGCCTCGTCGCTGCCGCCAGCGTTGAGCTCAGTCGGACCGAGCGCCTCCCAAGCGCCAGCGGCCGGGTCGAGGAGCGAGATCTCCACGGCACCGGTCCACTCCCCGAAGTCCAGTGCCATGACCCGCGCGCCGGTCCAGATCAGTTGGAGTCCCCCGGGTCCCGACGGCAGATCCGGAAGTCGCTCCCATCGGTCGGTGTCGGCGTCGTACATAGCGGCCTGCCCGGCATGTGTCACGACGACCACGAGCTCTCCGGTCCACACCGCCTTTGCCCGCCCGCCGCCGATCGGAGCCGGTGCCATCGACCGCCACTCATCCCGTCGCGGGTCGTAGAGCGCGCCGTCCGCAAGCGCGTCACGGGAGTTCGCCTCACCACCCCAGATGAAAAGCAGCTCGCCCGTCCAGGCGAAGGCGTGCCAGACGCGAGCCCGCAAAGGAGATTCGGCAAGGACCCGCCACCGGTCCCTCTGCGGGTCGTACGCTGCCCCATCCGCCAGACCATCCGGACGGCTGCCGCCGCCCCAGACGATCATCTCGGACCCGGTCCATACCCCGGCCGTCCGGTTCCGGCCCGGGATCGGCGCATCCGCGATCCGCCGCCAAGTACCTGGCGCTTCCGAGTCCGGTGGATCCGCCGGGATGGCCGAGGTGACCACGAACCGTTCGCGGCACTCCAGGAAAGCGAGATCCGGCTCCGTGGCCGCGCGGACGCAGCCCATCGCCGCCGGGTCGTCGAAGTGCCCCGTGACGGCGTGCCATCGGTCGAGTCGGACCTTGACGTCCGAGCCCTCCGGAGTGTGGTAGGGCAGCGAGTCGTACGGGATCGGCTGCACGATGCCTGCCTCACCGGAAAGCCAGAGGTCAGATGACTCTCCCTGTCGGGAGTGGCCGGCTATCATCGGTGTCAACGTCAGCGGTCGATCGCCGTAGCACCAGAGACGCGCGCCGTGCGACAGGGCGACGAGCTCTGCCAATGTCGGCTCCTCGGGACATACAGGCGTCGCCGGCCGCACGGACCGCTGGAGCTCGGGCTCCTCGACCCACCCGCTCCAGGCACCCGCTCCGTAGCCGTCGTCGCTATCACCGCTGAACTGGACCAGGCGCCACGTCCTTTCCTGCACCGTGACGGATCCCTCCAGGACGTACACGATCTGGCCACGCTGAACGTGCTTGACGACCGAGGCGACGACGTACGGATCAGTGCGGAGCGGCATCTGCTGTGCGACCGTCGCCGGGCCGGCGGCGACCTGAGCGGGGGGAGCCGTGGGTGACGGTGAGGGCGACGGCGTCGGCGGCAGGCCTGCCGTCTCACCGGAGA
This sequence comes from Chloroflexota bacterium, assembly GCA_013696945.1. Lineage (GTDB taxonomy): Bacteria > Chloroflexota > Limnocylindria > Limnocylindrales > CSP1-4 > Palsa-1032. The sequence goes on from JACCXQ010000035.1 coordinate 2,009, forward strand.
CGCTGATGACGGAGAGCTCCCGATCGCCGAGGGGCTCGATCAGGCGGATCGTCACGGGCGTCGGCGGATTCGAGGGGCAGTCGCCGCCCATACGCTCGACGCCTATGAGCACCTCGACGCGGCTCGCCGAGTAGGTCTCCTGGACGATCCGCACGCGACCCTCGGCATCGCGGCCATTCGCGCACTCGTTCTCCGTCACCAGGAGATCGATCACCTCATCCTCCGGCTCCACCGAGCCCTGGACATCGATCTCGGCGGCGCCCAGCCCCCCACTCGGTGGTTCGCCGCTGGTGATCTCAGCAATGTAGGCGGGGATGGGGTCGGTCCAGTCGGCTATCTGCGGATCGCCCACC
>JACCXQ010000052.1 GCA_013696945.1 Chloroflexota bacterium
GGCGAGATCGCCGCGGGCGGACCGATCGAGGCGTACCAGGACGCGAGCGAGACCCTCACCGTGCCGGAGCTTCTCGCCCCCAGCGGCGATGCGTATGTCCTCCGTGTCCGCGGCGACTCGATGGTCGATGCGCACATCGCGGACGGCGACTTCGTCGTCATCCGACCCCAGCAGACCGCGCGCAACGGCGACATCGTCGTCGCCCAGGTCGAGGAGAACGCGGTCACCCTGAAGCGGTTCTTCAAGGAGAAGGGCCGCGTCCGGCTCCAACCCGCCAATGACGCATACCCGCCGCAGTTCTATGACGACGTCCGGGTCCAGGGCAAGCTCATCGGAGTCATCAGAAGGGTCGACTGACCCAACTGGCTTGTCCACAGTCTCCACAGCCATCGACGTCGACTGTGGAGGGAGTTCGCCGATAACCGCCTAGCGCCTCGCATGCCCGCCGGCGCAGCATGGGCGCTGCCGAGAACCGGTGCAAGGGAGTCTCCCGACCGAGGTCCGCCGTGTCCATCGATCGCCTTCCGCCGCAGTCCATCGAGGCCGAGCAATCGGTCCTGGGTGCGCTGCTCATCGATCGTGATGCGGTCGTTGAGGTGGCGGAGTTCCTTCGTCCGGAAGACTTCTACCGGAACCACAACGGCACAGTGTACGGAGCGATCCTGTCGCTTTACGAGCGCCGCGAGCCGGTCGACATCGTGACCGTCGCGGAGGTCCTCGAGCGGCAGGGTCATCTCGAGCAGATCGGTGGCTCCTCGTACCTCACGAGCCTCATCAACCTGACGCCGACCGCCGTCAACGCCGTGCACTACGCGCGGATCGTGGAGCGGAAGGCCGTGCTGCGGAACCTCATCGCCGCCGCCGGGCGGATCGCCGGGGTCGGCTATGAGGACGGTGCGGACATCGACGAGGCGGTCGACCGTGCCGAACAGGAGCTGTTCGCGGTCAGCCAGAAGCGTGTCTCTTCCGGCTTCCTGGCCCTCCGGACGCTCCTCCACTCAGCCTACGACCGCCTCGACTACCTGCACCAACACAAGGGCGAGATCAGCGGCATCCGTACCGGATTCGCAGACCTCGATGCGATGACGACCGGCCTTCAGAAGTCGGATCTGGTCATCGTCGCCGCCCGCCCCAGCATCGGGAAGACGAGCCTGGCGTTGAATTTCGCCGAGCATGCGGCCGTGCGCGAGGGCAAGACGGTCGGCGTCTTCAGCCTCGAGATGAGCAAGGAGCAGCTCGTGCTGCGACTGCTGAGCTCGGTCGCGAACATCGATTCGCAGCGCCTGCGGACCGGCTTCCTCGAAGAGATGGACTTCACGCGGCTCGCACCGGCCATGAACGCGCTCGCGGAGGCGCCCGTCTACATCGACGACACGCCAAACATCAGCACCATGGAGCTGCGCACCAAAGCGCGGCGGCTACAGGCTGAGTCCGGGCTCGACATGATCATCGTCGACTATCTCCAGCTGATGCAGTCGTCGCTCAACAGTCGCGACGCGAACCGCGTCCAGGAGGTGAGTGAGATCTCGCGCGGACTCAAGGCACTCGCGCGCGAGCTCCAGGTGCCGGTCGTGGCGCTGTCACAGCTGTCACGTCAGGCTGAGATGCGCGAATCGAAGGAGCCGCGCCTCTCGGACCTCCGGGAGAGCGGCTCGATCGAGCAGGACTCGGACCTCGTCATGTTCCTGTGGCGTGAGAAGGAGCGTGGCGCCGAGGAGGACGCGGACGGCGAAGTCGTCAACCTCAAGCTCGCCAAGCATCGAAACGGGCCCACCGGGGAGACGAAGCTCTGGTTCCGCAAGCGCCAGACCCGCTTCGTCTCATACGCCGAGGAAGGCCGCTACGCCGCTGGCGCGTACGCCTAGCGTGCGCTGGGGCGACGGCCGCGAGTCTGTTCGCGCTGAGCGACAACGAGGTCGTTACCGCTCTTGAAGAGGTTGACACCGCTGGCGCCGGCGGCACGCGCCTTGACGCGGTTGAACGCGGCGCGCACGGTGGCTGCCTTCTCGTCGCGGTCGAGTGTGAGGCGGTAGCCGATAGAGGGATCCTGAAGCGCCGACCGGATGACTCGGGCCAGCTTCCGCTCAAGCTCGATGCGCCGTTGCTCTCTCGGGCTGACGGCCTTGGCGCGCGGTGATGGCTGCAAGGCGTCAGCACTGACCTGCCTGATCTTCACGGTTCCTCCCTGGCTGCTTCGATGGGCCATCGTAGCGCGGGGAGGCCAGAGGCTACCCGTCGAGATCGAGGTTGGCGACCTCATCGGGGAGGAGCGGGCGGATGGCCAGTTGCCACACGGTGCCGTCCTCGTCGGAGATCCGCAGCCCCGCCACCCCGCCGGTCGGCTCAGTCGTGACGGCTCCGACCTGTTCGGGTGTCAGGGTCGTCGCCCTGGTGGGCTCGTCTCCGGATGGGAAGTCGTCCAGCGACAGGTCGTCCCAGGGC
>JACCXQ010000057.1 GCA_013696945.1 Chloroflexota bacterium
CGCATCCCGCGTCGGATCACGTCGCCCGCCGCGGCCCGCATGTCGGGCAGGCTGCCCACCGGGATGGGCACGAGGTCCACGTCTCGGCCATCCTCGAAGAGCACTCGTCGCTCCCGGATGCCCGGCACGAGGGTCTCCTCCACGAAGGTCAGGAGCACCGGCCCGAAGCCGCCGAGCCATCCACCATCGTCGAGGTACGGCTCTGGGTCGGTCGTCAGGAAGACGAGGTCCAGGTCCGACCAGCGGTCGGCAGGGCGGTCCGTCCTCGCCCTCGACCCGACGATGAACATCGCCCGGATGTCGTCCCTCTCGGCCGCCCACTCGGCGAACCGCGCGACGAGCGCCTGGGACGCGTCTTCGTGGCTGGTCGATCGCTCGTTCACGTCCGGCGCATCCTAGCGGCGCGCGGGTACGATTCGGTTCCGTTCGCCCCGCCACCAGTCGACGAGCCGACACGTGCCCGAGGTCGCCATCCATGCCCGCTCCTATCGTCGCCCCATCCGTGCCCGAGCTGCTCACCGCGCTGGCCGGAAGCGCCCGCATCAGCGCCGGCCGCGTCATGGTCGACGACGAGCCCGCCTTCCGCGCTGAGGGCATCCGTGCGCTCGCGTGGACGGCCACGTTCAGCGAGGATCCCGCGCTCGTGGAAGCCGCCCGCTGGATGATCTGGGAGGCGTCACAGGCGCTCGGGGCGCCGTCGGCAAGCATCCACGAGCTGTACATGGCGCGGGGCAGGGGAGAGGTCGCAGGCTTTACCGTCCCTGCGGTCAACCTGCGCACGCAGGTCATGGATATGGCGGCCGCGATGTGCCGCGCGGCGCAGGGCCTGGACGCGGGCACGATCGTCTTCGAGTTGGCGCGCTCAGAGCAGGAGTACACGTACCAGCGGCCGGGCGAGTATCTGACCAGCGTGCTGGCCGGATGCATCAGCGCCGGCTGGCAGGGGCCGGTCTTCGTGCAGGGCGATCACTACCAGTTCAACGCCAAGAAGTACGAGGCCGATCCCGAGGGGACGACCGCTGCCATCCGCAAGCTGACCGTGGAGGCGCTGGGCGTCGGCTACGGCAACATCGACATCGATTCATCGACTCTGGTCGACCTCTCGTTCCCGACCGTGGATGAGCAGCAGCGCACGAACTACGAGCGTGCGGCGGAGATCACGGCGCTCATCCGCGAGCACGAGACCGATGCCATGACCGTCAGCGTCGGCGGCGAGATCGGTGAGGTCGGGAAACAGAACTCTACGGAGGACGAGCTCCGTGCCTACCTGGATGGCTACCGGCACGAGCTGAACGTCCAGGCGGGGGAGTCGGCCGTGGGGCTGTCCAAGGTGAGCGTCCAGACGGGCACGTCGCACGGCGGCGTGCCGCTCCCGGGCGGCGGCGTGGCGGAGGTGAGCCTGGACTTCGGGACGCTGGAGCGGCTCTCCGCCGTCTGCCGCGAGTACGGCATGGCGGGGGCCGTGCAGCACGGCGCCTCGACGCTCCCCGATGCGCTCTTCCACCGCTTCCCGGAGGTCGAGACGGCCGAGATCCACCTCGCGACCGGCTTCCAGAACCTGCTCTACGACCATCCCGCCTTCCCCGCTGACTTGCGGGCCGAGATGGAGGGCTGGTGCGCTTCCAACGCGGCCGACGAGCGCAAGGACGGCGAGAGCGAGGACGTCTTCCTCTACAAGACGCGGAAGAAGGCGCTCGGCCCGTTCAAGCAGGTCCTCTGGGAGCTGCCACAGAAGGACGAGATCCTGGCCGACCAGGAGCGGAAGTTCCGTTACCTCTTCGAGCAGCTCGGGATCGCCGGGAGCCGCGCCCACGTCGAGCGCTACGTCAAGACGCCGCGTCGGTCGCGACCAGCGCCAGAGTCACTCCATCAGGCGGTCAGCGCGATGGAGTAGGCCAGCGGCGGCCCCGCAGTCCCGGCCCCGGCAGTCCCGGTCCAGGCCCTCGGGTGCCATGGCTGGATCCGTTCGCGCGATCCATCGGTGTGAGCGGCACATCGGCGGCAAGATGGCCTTAGCGTCGGGGCGACACCTTGCCCGAGCCTGGTGAAACCTTCTCGACTGCGATCGGTGAGCTTGGAATGCCCGCCGACGGGACCCACGGTGGGGGACTTCAGTCGGGCTTACGGTCCGCTTCGCCTCGTTATGCCGCTGTGGGCGGAATGCCTGAGATCATGTGGTGTCCGTGGGCGTCGCGGGCTCGGCCGAGGCAGTCTCGCGCTCGATCGTCCCGGCGGCGACCGGCAGCTCCGGCAGCGGACCATCGGGCGCGAGCCAGCAGGCGGCGGTCCGGCCGTCGCCGACCGGGAAGTCGGGCGGATCTTCCACGCGGCACTTGTCGAACACCAGCGGGCAGCGGGTGTGGAAGCGGCAGCCGGCCGGGATGGCTGTCGCATCGGGCGTTTCGCCGCGGAGGATCGCGCGGCGGCGTCGGCGTGCGGGGTCCGGCGACGGCATCACCGAGAGGAGCGCCTTGGTATACGGGTGTCGCGGGTCGGCGATCAGATCCGGCGCTGGCCCGACCTCCACGATGCGACCAAGGTACATGACCGCGATCCGGTCGGCGATCAGCCACGCGAGTGACAGGTCGTGGGTGATGAAGAGGATGCCCACGCCGCGCTTTTCGCGCAGGCCGAGCATCACGCGCAGGATGCCGCTGCGCAACGAGACGTCGAGCATCGAGACGGGCTCGTCGGCGACGAGGACGTCGGGATCCAGGGCCATCGCGCTGGCGATCGCGACGCGCTGACGCTGTCCCCCCGAAAGCTCGTGCGGATAGCGGTCCCGGAACGCAGCGGCCGGGCGAAGGCCGGCATCTTCCATCGCCCGCTCGATGCGCTCGGAGCGCTCGCCGCGCTTCCCGATGCCCTGGACGATGAGCGGCTCCTCGACCTGCTCGCCTACCGTCCGCCGGGGGTCCAGGCTCTCGTACGGATCCTGGAAGATGATCTGGACCCTGCGTCGGAAGGCACGGAGCGCCGCCCCGCGTAGTGCTGTGACGTCGCGGCCCTCCAGGATGATCTGCCCGCCGGTGATCGGCGCAAGACGGGTCAGTGCGCGGCCGGTGGTCGTCTTGCCCGAGCCCGACTCCCCCACGAGCGCCACGATCTCGCCGCGTGTCAGCTGGAGGTCGACGCCGTCCACGGCGCGGACCAGGCGAGGTGCTCGGCGGCGCAGCACGTCCGAGAAGCTGCGACGAAGCGGGAAGTGGACCTGGAGGCCGCGCAGCTCGATCACGCTGCGCCCGCAGCCATGTCGTCGGTGTCCCGGGCCGCGTCGGCGTCGCCGGCCGCGTCGGTCACGTCGTCAGGCAGCGCCACGAGAGGATCCACCGCCGTATCGGTGGTGGCGATGACGCGCGCCGAGGTGAGCAGCGGCAGCTCGGCGGGGGATCGGAGACGTCCGTCGTCGGCCACAGCGTGGCATGCCACGCTGTGGCTCTCCCCGAAGGCGCGCGGCGCGGGATACGACGCGACGCACACCTCCATGGCGTGGTCGCAGCGGGGATGGAAACGGCAACCAGTCGGCGGCCGCATCAGGTCGGGGGGCTGCCCCGGGATCCCGTCGGGCAGCGTGCGAGGCCCGCCGATGTCGGGCACGGAGCCCATCAGCCGGACCGTGTACGGATGGAGCGGCCGCCGGTAGAGGTGCTCGACGATCCCCGTCTCGGCCAGCTGCCCGGCGTACATGACCACGGCGCGATCGCAGGTCTCGGCGACGACCGAGAGATCGTGCGTGATCAGGATCATCGCCAGCCCGAGCTCGGATCGCAGGCGCTCGAGGAGCTCCAGGATCTGTGCCTGGACCA
>JACCXQ010000088.1 GCA_013696945.1 Chloroflexota bacterium
ACGAGCACCTCTTCGGTCCGGTCGCCGCCCGGCGCGGGGGTCAGCGAGACGCGGATGGTGTCACCGATGCCTTCCTGGAGGAGGATCGACAGGCCGGCCGTCGAGGCGACGATGCCCTTCATCCCCAACCCTGCCTCCGTCAGCCCGAGATGGAGCGGGTAGTCGCACAGCGGCGCGAGCCGTCGGTAGACGTCGACGAGGTCCTGCACGCCCGAGACCTTGGCGCTGATGATGATCCGGTCGTGGCCGAGCCCGGTCGCCTCGGCTTGCACGGCGGAGCGGAGCGCGGACTGGATCATCGCCTCGATCATCACATCGCGCGAGTCGCGTGGCACGGGCAGTCGCGCGTTCTCGTCCATCAGCTCGGTCAGCAGCATCTGGTCGAGGGAGCCCCAGTTGACGCCGATGCGGACCGGCTTGCCGTGCTCCACGGCTGCCCGGACGATGGTCGTGAAATTGGCGTCATGGTGGCGCGAGCCCACGTTGCCCGGGTTGATGCGGTACTTGTCGAGCGCGCGGGCCATGTCGGGGAACTCGACGAGCAGCTTGTGGCCGTTGTAGTGGAAGTCGCCGATGATCGGCGCAGCGATGCCCAGCCCGCGGACCTTCCGCACGATCTCCGGGACCTGGCGCGCGGCCTCGTCGTTGTTGACCGTGATGCGGACGAGCTCGCTGCCGGCGTGCGCCAGCGCGGCAACCTGGAGCGCCGTCCCATCGGCGTCGGCCGTGTCGGTGTTGGTCATCGACTGGACGACGACCGGATGGCGCGATCCCACCATCACGCCGCCGACGTCGACCGTCACGGTCGGCCGGCGTCCGGTGAGGTGCGGCTCGCCCTCGACCGGCGTGTGCGGGGTCTTCCCGGTCGCCTGGGCCCGACGCTCGGCGGGCGCCGGTCCGCCCGCCACGCTCATGCCCCGGCCTGGCGTTGGATGTCGAAGAATGTGATCCAGACGAGGAGGAGCATCAAAAGCACGAACCCGGCCAGGTAGACCGCGCGCTCCAGCGCCGGGCTGATGCGGTTTCCGCTCAGCGCCTGGATGATCGAGACCGCGACCCGACCGCCGTCCATGGGCGGGAACGGCAGCGCATTGATGACCGCCAGGTTCGCCGAGAGGAGGCCCACCAGCCATAGCAGGAACGTCGGCGGGAGCTCGGAGCGGACGAACCCGACGGCCCCCACGATGCCGACCGGACCGGAGACCTGCGGGTTGGTGATGTCGGTGATCAGATCGCGCAGGCCGCGCAGGATGAGCGTCGATGCATCGACCGTCCGCCGGAAGCCGATGGCGATCGCGTCGAGCGGCCCGTGCTGGACGTCCTGCCGTTCGAGCGCCTGGATGCCGATACCGAGCGCGCCTTCCGTCGTTGCGCGCTCAGGCGGGCGAAGCGTCACGGGGATGTCCTCGACCCGACCGTCGGAGCGCTGGACGCGAAGTGACACCGTCTGACCAGCGTGCTCACGCAGGTAGCGTTGCGGTGCGTCGCGGATCTCAAGGCGATCGAAGACCGGGAACCGCGTGCCGTCGATGGCCAGGATGAGGTCGCCGCTGGCGTCGTAGGTGGGCCGGCCCTGGTCGTCGGTGCCGATCTGCTGTCCGCCGACGAGGCCCGCGACCTCCGCCGGGGAGTCGGACTGGACGCTCGCGATCCGCGTCGTCCAGACCGGGTCGGCGAACCCGGCGATGACGGTGAAGATGAGGAACGCAAGTGCGAGGTTCATGACGACCCCGGCGAGGAGGATGACGAGCCGGGTGCCGAGTCGCTGGTTTACGAACGCGCGCGGATCGTCCGACTCGCCTTCCTCGGCCTCGAGCCGCACGAACCCGCCGATGGGCAACCAGTTCAGCGTATAGACGGTCTCCGAGTCACGGCCGATGATCTTGGCTCGCGGCGGGAAGCCGATCCCGAACTCGTGGACGCGGACGCCGGCCCGGCGGGCCATCACGAAGTGCCCGAACTCGTGGATGACCACCAGCGCGACCAGGATGAGGAGGACGAGCAGCCAGTCGATCGCGCCGTTGATGAGCTCCATCCGTCAGGCTACCGGCGTCGCAGTGGCCGCCCATGCGCGGATCTCGGCATCGAGCGCGATGAGGTCGGCCACGGCCGGTGCGCCGCTCGTCGCGCCGAAACGATCGACGGCCTCGCGGACCAGCGCGCTGACGCCCGGGAAGCTGAGCGTCCCGTCGAGGAACCGCTGGACGGCCACCTCGTCTGCGCAGATGAGCGCGGCGGTCGCCCACGGACCCTGCTCCCCCGCTGCCCGCGCGATGCGAAGCGCAGGAAATCGCGATTCGTCCGGCGCCTCGAAGGCCAGCTCCGGGTGCTCGAGCAGGTCGAGCCGCGGTGCCGGACCCGAGCGACGACGCGGCGACGTCAGGGCGTACTGGATGGGGATGCGCATGTCAGGAAGTCCGAGCTGTGCCTTGAGGGAGCCGTCCACGAACTCGACAAGGGAGTGGACGATGCTCTGCGGGTGGATGACGACGTCGATCCTCGGGTAGTCGACATCGTACAGCCAGCGCGCCTCCACGACCTCCAGCCCCTTGTTCATCAGCGTCGCCGAGTCGATGGTGACCTTGGCGCCCATGCTCCACGTGGGATGCGCGAGGGCATCGCGGGGCGTGGCACGGGCAAGGCGGTCGGCGGGCCACTCGCGGAACGGGCCGCCGGACGCGGTCAGGATGAGCCGGCTGACGTCGGCCAGGTCCTCCCCCACGAGGCACTGCCAGATCGCCGAGTGCTCGGAGTCGATCGGCCGGAGCCAGGCGAGCGAAGTCGACATCGCGGGCCCGTCGCCGCGCGTCGCCGCCCGAGCCGCAAGGTCGCGAGCAAGCGGCATGACTAGGTGGCCGCCCGCCACCAGAGTCTCCTTGTTGGCCGTGGCGACGACCTTGCCGGCCGCGAGCGCCGCCAGGACCGGCCTGAGACTGACGATGCCACCGGTCGCGACGATGACCAGATCCACGTCGTCGCGGACCGCGAGTCGCTCGAGCGCGTCCTCGCCTCTCTCGAGTGCGACACCCGCTGGGAAGGACGCGCGTCGAGCGGAATCAGGGTCGGCGATGGCCACGGCCCGCACCGGCCATTCGGCCGCCTGTGCCGCCAGCGTGACCTCGTCCGCGCCGGCAGCCAGCGCCACCACCGAGAAGGCGTCGCGCGCGGAGGCGAGCACGTCGAGCGCCTGCCGCCCGATAGAGCCGGTCGAGCCAAGGACGGCGACGCCTGTTGGCCGGGACTCCGCTCCGCTCATGCCGGGCTGGCCACGGCGAGAAGCTGGATCCAAGTCAGGCATATGTACATCGCCGGCGCCGCGAAGAGGAACGAGTCGACGCGGTCCAGTAGCCCGCCATGCCCGGGGATGAGAGTCCCGGAGTCCTTGGCCCCGGCCGCCCGCTTCAGAAGCGACTCGGCCACGTCGCCCGCCTGCGCAGCGACCGCCACGACGAGACCCAGCAGGACCCCGCCGAGCACGTGCTGTCCGGCGGCCACGACCAGGATGGCGCTGACCGCCACGGCGGCGATCGTGCCGCCGATCACGCCACTCCAGGTCTTCTGCGGCGAGATGTGGTTCAGGAAGCGCCCGCGCTTCAGGGTCCGGCCGGCGAGGTAGGCGGCCGTGTCGAAGCTCCAGACGGTCAGCACGAGGATGAGGAGCCAGGAGCCACCGGCATCGAGGACGCTGGCGAGCGGCGAGTCCGGCGGGATGTTCGGTGCCACGGCCACGATCGCCGGCACGAACGCGAGCAGGCTGGCGTAGAGAGCCGCGAACGAGGTGGCGATCCATGCCATGAAGCCATCGCGTGGCTCGGAGCGGCGGAAGGCGGCGATGGCGGAGACGACGACGACCGCGCCCGCGAACCCAGCGGCGATCCCCACCCGCTCGCCGAGCCATGGCAACCCGAGCACCGCGAGCGGCGCCGACACGAGCACGATGACCCGCTCGACCGGGAAGCCGGCGCCCTGGAACAGGCGCGCGACCTCGGCCGCCACGATGACCGAGAGCGCGGCCACGATGACCGTCACCCACGGCTGCCCGACGAGGATCAGCCCCAGGAACAGCGGCACGAGGACAGCCGCGCTGAGGACCCTCAGGCGGAGCACGGCCGGTAGCCGGTCAGCGGCCGAATCGACGGGAGCGCCGGGCGTATTCCGCGAGCGCCGAGTCGAAGGCCTCCGGGTCGAAGTCCGGCCAGTATCCGTCCCAGAAGTAGAGCTCCGCGTAGGCTGACTGCCAGAGAAGGAAGTTGCTGACGCGCTGCTCGCCGCCGGTCCGGATGAGCAGGTCGAGCTCCGGGAAGTCGCTCGTGTAGAGCCGCTCGGCGATGGCGGCTTCGTCGATCTGCTCCGCCGGGACGCCGTCCTCGACGAGCCGCCGGGCAGCATCGACGAGCTCCGTCCGCCCGGAGTAATTGAAGGCCACGTTGAGCGTCATGGACGTGCCCGACTCTGTGCGCCGAAGCGCCTCCTCGATCGAGGTGCGCGTGGACCCCGAGACCTCGTCGAGGCGACCGAGGAGCTTGACGCGAACACCCTGGCGGACCAGGTCCGGCGTGTAGTCGCCGATGGCTGCCTCGAGCAGGGAGAAGAGCGTCTCGACCTCGCTCGAGGCTCGCTGCCAGTTCTCGCGACTGAAGGCGAAGACCGATAGGGCCGCCACGCCGTGGTGGCGCGCACGCTCGACGATCGGACGGATGGCATCGACGCCGGCCGCATGGCCCTGTGCCTCCGGGACGCCGCGCTCGCGGGCCCATCGGCGGTTCCCATCCATGATGATCGCCACGTGTCGCGGGACGGGGCCGCGCTCCGCCGTGCGCCTCTCCGCCGGCTCGTCGGCCCGCTCGGTGGTCGCCACCTCGAGTGCGGCCACTAGACCTCCATGATCTCCTGTTCCTTGGCCTTGCCGAGCCGCTCGACCTCGTCGATCCATCGATCCGTCAGAGCCTGCACCCGGTCCATCTCGCGGCGCGCCTCGTCCGTGCCGACATCCCCTTCGCGTTCTCGACGTCGGACATCGTCGGCCGCCTCGCGGCGGTGGTTCCTGATCTCGACGCGCGCTTCCTCCATGCGCTTGTGGACGAGCCGCACGAGGTCCTTGCGACGCTCTTCGGTGAGCTGCGGGACATTCAGCCGCACGACCGTCCCGTCGACGTTCGGCGTGAGCCCCAGGTCGCTCTTCTGGATCGCCCGCTCGATGGCCCCGAGGACGCTCCGGTCCCACGGCTGGATGACGATGGTGTGGGACTCGGGCACGCTCAGGCTGGCGAGCTGGTTCAGCGCCGTCGGCGTGCCGTAGTACTCCACCTGGAGGCGCTCCACCAGTCCTGTCGAGGCGCGGCCGGTGCGGACCGAGGTGAAGTCGCGCTCCATCGCATCGACGGCGCGGGCCATGCGACTGTCGGCGTCATGAAGGGACTCATCGCTCATCGCTCGTGCCCTCCGTGGATGACGGTGCCGACCGGCTCCCCCATGGCCGCCCGACGGATGTTATCCGGCTGGTTCATGTCGAATACGACGATGGGAAGGTCATTCTCCATGCACAGCGAGACCGCCGTCGAGTCGAGGACGCCGAGCCGATCGGCCAGCACCTGCGAGTAGGTCAGCTCCTCGTGGCGCTGGGCATCAGGGTCGAGCGCGGGATCGGCGGTGTATACGCCATCCACCTTCGTCGCCTTGAGCAGGACCTCGGCGCCGATCTCGACGGCCCGCAGCGCCGCGGCGGTGTCCGTCGTGAAGTACGGATTGCCGGTACCAGCGGCGAGGATGACGACGCGGCCCTTTTCGAGGTGACGTACGGCGCGCCGGCGGATGTAAGGCTCGGCGACCTCGTTCATCGCGATCGCCGACATCACGCGTGTGGCGGTCCCCGCCTTCTCGAGCGCGTCCTGCAGCGCCAGTGCATTCATCACCGTCGCGAGCATGCCCATGAAGTCGGCCGTCGCGCGTTCCATGCCGGATGCGGCCGCTGCGAGCCCACGGAAGATGTTCCCGCCACCGACCACGATGGCCATCTCCACGCCCGCATCGTGGACCTCGCCGACCTGGCGCGCGATGAAGGCACACACGTCGGGATCGACCCCGTAGGTCCGGGAGCCGAGAAGCGCCTCGCCCGAGATCTTGAGGAGGATCCGGTGGTAGGGCTCGGCCTGCCTCCAGGGTGCCTGCATCTCGCGCGTGGCCGAAGCCTCGCTCACAGCTCCTCCCCGAGCGCGTAGCGCACGAACCGTCGGACGCGGATGTTCTCGCCGATCCGCGCCACGGCGTCGGTGATCAGCTGCCCCACGGTCTGGTCGGTGTCCCGGAAAGGCTGCTCGTAGAGGACGACCTGCTGCTGCCACTTGCGCAGCTGGCCGTCGACGATCCGGGCCTGGATCGCCTCGGGCTTGCCCTGCACAGCCGGGTCCCCCATCAGCTCCTGCCGCTTGCGCTCGAGCACGTCGGGCGGGATCGACTCGACCGTCGTGTACTCCGGCGCGAGGCCGGCGACCTGGATCGAGATGTCTCGTACGAGCTTCTGGAAATCCTCGTTGCGTGCCACGAAGTCCGTCTCGCAATTGACCTCGATGAGCACGCCGAGACGGTTGCCGGCGTGGATGTAGCTCGAGATCACACCCTCGCGCGCCTCGCGGCCGGCACGTTTCGCGGCCGCAGCCTGACCGCGCTCACGAAGTATCGCCACGGCGCGCTCCAGGTCACCGCCCGTCTCCTCCAGGGCGCGTTTGCAATCCATGAATCCCGCGCCCGTCCGCTCGCGGAGCTCCTTGACCGTCTCGGGCTTGATGCTGACCTGATCGACCATGGGTAGTGGAAGTCCTCTCTCGTAGGTGTGGTGTGCCGGTGTCTTGCGACTGGCTGCCGGACGGGCTCAGCGAGCGGGCGCCTCGGTCTCGTCGGCAGGCAGCTCGGCGGCGCTGGGGTCGGCTCCAGGGGTCTCCGCTTCGGGGCCCTCCGTCAGGTCGACGCCGAACAGATCGGCGCCCGGCAGCAGTTCCTCCTCGTCCGGCTCCGGCTCGAAGGTGAAGGTCCCGCCTGCGGCCACGGCCGCGACCATCTCGTCGCTCGCCTCCTCGCCCTGGTTGACGGCGCCGGAGTCCATCATGGGCTCCGCGGCTGCGCGCGCAGAGCGCTGGCCGAATCCCTCAGCGGCCGCATCCGCTACCAGGCGGCACAGCAGCCGGATGGCACGGATCGCGTCGTCGTTGGCCGGGATGATGTAGTCGAGGAAGTCCGGGTTGACGTTCGTGTCGCCCGTCCCGATGACCGGGATCTCCAACTTGCGTGCCTCTGTCACCGCGATGTGCTCGCGGTGCGGATCGATCACGAAGAGCGCACCGGGCAGGCGGCGCATGCGGCGCATGCCACCGAGGATTCGCTGGAGCCGCGTGAGCTCGTCGGTCAGTCGCGAGGCCTCCTTCTTCGAGAGCCTGTCGAACTCGCCGTTCTGCTGCCGCGCCTCGAGCTGCTCCAGCAGCCCGAGCCGCTTCTTGATCGTGGTGAAGTTAGTGAGCATGCCGCCCAGCCAGCGCTGGTTGACGTACGGCATCTCGGCCCGCATCGCCTCCTCGGCGATGGGCTCCTGCGCCTGCTTCTTGGTCCCGACGAACAGGATCGTCTCGCCACTCGCCACGATGTCAGTGGCGAACTCCAGCGCGGCATCGAGCCGGCGCACGGTCTGGGCGAGATCGATGATGTGGATCCCGTTGCGCTCCGCGAAGATGAACGGGCGCATCTTGGGGTTCCAGCGGCGGGTCTGGTGGCCGAAGTGGACCCCGGCTTCCAGCAGCTGGCGCATCGATACGGACGGCATGGGTGACGGAACCTCCTGTTCGGTTGGACCTCCGCGCACCTCGTGAGCCGCGGACCGTCGGCGCTGTGGCCGAGCGGCACCTCCGCGGGGAGCAGCACGCGTGTGTGATGCGCGACGGATGCCGCGCTCGTCGCCCTCTCGGGCGCGCCGGAGTCTAGCACGCCCTCAGTCGGGAGCGATCCCCCGCACGTGACGGACTTCGATGGCGGTCAGATCCTCCGGGCGCGGTGGCCTCGCATCGACGCACACGAGATCGACCCGCCAGCGGAGCGGCGGCAGTGGCCGGCCATCCGGCAGGCGCCGCTCGCGCAGTAGCGAGAACGCGGCGCGATAGGTGCGTGCGAGCTTGGCCGAGTCGATCGTCTCCTCCGGCGCCCCGAAGCGCGAGTCGGAGCGGCTCCGGACCTCCACGAAGACGAGCGTCGGAGGTAGGCCAGGCTCGATCGCGACCAGATCCAGCTCGTCTCGTCCGACCCGCACGCCAGCCGCGAGGACCGTCCATCCGAGAGCCGCCAGCTGTCCCGCGACGAGGCTCTCCGCACGATCACCGAGGCGACGACGCGTCGTCCGCGGGTCGGCGGGGTCGCGCGGGGCGCGTGTCGGGATCGACATGCAGCCACGATATCGGCCGTCGCTTACCCACCGATCATCCGGAGGCGCTGGCCCTGGCTCCGTCTAGGCGGCGGCCGGACCGAAGCCGGCCGGAGCGATCCCCGCGGGGATGAGCGGGGCGAGATCAGGGTCGGTCGATGGCTCACTCAAAAGGTCGAGCAGCATCTGGTCGCCTTCGAGCATGGCCCTTATGCGCTGGTAGGTCCGGCGGTGATGCGGGGTCGGGCCCAGGTCGTGCAGCGCCAGGACATGGCCGCGTGTCGTGTACCCGGCGTTGTGCTCCCAGCCGTAACCCGGGTAACGGGACGCCAGCCGAGACATCAGCCGGTCGCGGGTGACCTTGGCGATGACCGACGCACAGGCGATGGCGTAGGACGAGGCGTCACCGTCGACGATCGCGGTATACGGGCCTACCTGTTCTGCGAACCCCACGATCTTGCGCCCGTCGACCAGCACGTGGTCGTAGCCGTCGATGCGCGCCAGTGCCCGGCGCATCGCGAGATGCGATGCGTGGTAGATGTTGAGCCGCTCGATCTCCGCTACGGACGCGGCGCCCACACCCCACGCCACCACGCGCGACTGGATACGGTCGACGACCCGCTCGCGTTGTTTCACGGACAGCGTCTTGGAGTCGCGCACGCCCGGGATCTTATGGCAGTTGGGCCTGACGAGAACGGCGGCAGCCACGACCGGGGCGCACAGCGCGCCCATACCCACCTCGTCGACGCCGACGACGCGCAGCTTGCCCTGCTTCCAGAGGGCTCGTTCGGCGCGCAGGTGGGGCACCGGCAGCGTCACGGTCCCCATCGTAACGGGTGAGCGGCCGGTGGGGCATAGGCGAGCGCGGCGGCGCATCCGTGGCGTGCGAACCGACCGGCGATCCTTGTCCTGGTGGCGCTCGATGACCGAACGCCGGTCAGGCTGGACCCGGGGGGTGCAGATCCGCCGGATCGGGACGCGTGACGTGCAGACCGACCGTCCGGTCGGCGGCGACCGCTCAGTGGCCGGTCGGATCGAACGTTTGGTGTGCGGTCGCCTGGTGGGCTTGGCGGCCCGAGGTAGCGGCCACGTCGGAAGCTTAGCTGCGGCGCTCGCGCAGTGAAGCGGCCTTCCCGACGCGCTTGCGCAGGAAGTAGAGCTGTGCGCGGCGCGCCACGCCGTGGCGCACGACCTCGATGCGATCGATCCGCGGCGAGTTGATCTTGAAGGTCCGCTCCACGCCCACGCCGCTGCGCAGCGCGCGCACGGTGATCGAGCGGCCGATCCCGCCACCGCGTAGCCGCATGACCGTGCCCTCGAACACCTGGATGCGCTCGCGGGTCCCCTCGACCACCTTCATCGCGACGCGGACGGTGTCGCCCGACGCCAGCTCGGGCAGGTCGGTGCGGATCTGGTCGGCGACGATGTCGTCGAGGACGCTCACGGGTCTTCTCTCACTCTCGTTGTGACGCGGACCGTCCGCGGGCGCGCCGATGCGGGCGACGGCTCCGGGGAACGGGGCGGGAGTATAGCAAAGCCTCAACGGTCGCCCGGTCGATCCTCCGGCGGGAGTAGCTCCGAGCCGTCCTGTGCGGGAAGCAGGTCCGGTCGGTTGCGACGCGTCCGCTCCAGCCCCTGCTCGCGACGCCAGCGCTCGACCTCGGCATGGTGGCCACTGAGCAGGATCGGCGGGACCGCTTGTCCCCTGAACTCGGCGGGACGGGTGAACTGCGGGTACTCCAGGAGCCCGGCCGCGAACGACTCGTCGAGCGGCGATTCGGCATCGATCGCCCCCGGGAGGAGGCGGATGACACCGTCTATGACCACGAGCGCGGGCAGCTCGCCGCCCGAGAGGACGTAGTCGCCGATCGACAGCTCCAGGTCGACCATCGACCGGACGCGATCGTCGACGCCCTCGTAGCGCGGGCAGACGAGGATCAGCTGGCCGCTCGCAGCGAGCTCGTGCGCCAGCGCCTGGTCGAATACCCGTCCACCGGGGTCGAGCAGGACGCGGACCGCACCCTCCCCGGCGATCTCGTCGAGCGCCTCGGCGATCGGCTCCGGCCGCAGGATCATGCCCGCGCCGCCGCCGTACGGGTAGTCATCGACGCTCCGGTGCCGGCCAAGGCCCCAGCGCCGCAGGTCGTGGGCCTCGAGCCGGACGAGGCCGCGTTCGATGGCCCGCCCCGGGATGCTTGCCGCGAGGGGCCCCGGGAACATGTCCGGGAAGAGCGTGATGACGTCGATGCGGAGGGTCACGGCTTCACGTCGTCGCGTTGACCGCGCAGCGCGCGGGTCGTTCGGCGACCGCGCGGGCGCGGCGCGATCGGCTCCGCGTCGAGGCCCAGAGCGTCGCGATCTACCACGATGCGACCCTCGCGAGGTGCCAGATCCGAGACCACCGCCCCTATGGCCGGCACCAGGATCTCACCCCATCGACCCCCGTCGACCACGAGGATCTCCCCTCCCCCGGCCCGGAACACGTCCCGGACGGTCCCGAGGGTCTCGCCGTTGGATGTCGTGACGGAGACGCCGACGACCTCGTGCCAGTAGAACTCGCCATCGGCCAGGGCCCTCTCGCCTACCTCGGCCTCGAGGTAGGCCTCGCGTAGCGGCTCCGCGGCCGGGCGGCTCGGGACCTCGCGGAAGCGGACGAGGATGCCGGGACCGTCCTGCTGCGACCACGCCACCGTGAGCGCGGCGTCCGAGCCCTCACGATGGAGGCGACTGCCCACGCTGAAGCGGTCCGGGTCGTCGGTCAGGATCTCGACGCGGACCGCGCCGTTGAGACCGTGGAGACCGCGCACCTGGCCGACCACCAGTCGGTCGCGCGGCGCGCCGTCGGGCATGGCCGCTAGACGATCTCCAGCGAGAAGTCCTCTCCCTCGCGAGTGGCGATCACCTTGAGGAGAGTGCGCATAGCCTTCGCGACGCTGCCGTTTCGGCCGATCACCTTCCCCATGTCGTCCTCGGCCACGTGCAGCTCGAGGACGGTCGTAGGGCCGTCCTGGCTCACCTCGACCGATACGGCCTCGGGGTCGTCAACGAGCGAGCGAGCGACGAACTCGACGAGCTCCTGCGCGGACATCTCAGCGCGTCTCCGGCAGGATGCCGACACGGCGGAAGAGGCGTGCGACGGTGTCTGACGGCTCTGCGCCCTGGCTCAGCCAGCGCGTCGCCTTCTCGGCATCGACCTCGATGCGGACCGGGTCCTGGCGCGGGTCGTAGTGACCGAGCGTGTCCAGCGAGCGACCGTCCCTGGCGTTCCGACTGTCGGATACGACGAAGCGGTAGCTCGGCTGCTTGGTCGCTCCGACGCGCGTGAGACGGATGCGGACTGCCACTGGCGAAGGGACCTCCTGGTTTGTCGTGTCGGGGTGCGTGACGCGAGGAAGGTTACTCGACGTAGAGCAGGACGCGCATCACGAGCGTGCCGTCCTGCACGGTCCAGATCCCGACGAAGCGATCGAGCGGCTCGATGAACGGCCGAGTGTCCGTGTCGTACGCGGCCCGTTCCTGCGCGGGGATGAACCGCTCGGCGGCCGCACGGATGGCCGCGATGTCCAGGTAGACGACACCAGCGTTCGTGGCGCCACCGGCCGCGTCGATGGCCGATGAGTAGCCGCCATTCGAGGCGAGGGAATCGGTCGACGCGCGCTGCAGCACGCCGGGCACGAAGTCACCGAGACCGAGCATGAAGACGCCGTCGCGGATGGCGTAGCTCAGGGAGGGTTCGAAGGGCAGGTCATCCGGGACGGATGCAGCTAGCGCGCCCTTCAGTCGGAACGTCGTCACCATGACGCCACCCACGTCGGCTTCGACGACCTCGAAGGGCAGATCACCGAACGCCGCCGCGGCCCGGGCCGCGGCCGTCAGCCGTTCGATGCGCTGGATGGCGATGGTCTCGTCGGTCACTGTGGCGATGATCCCGACGCCGAACCGGTCGCCGTCGATGCTGACGGCGAGGCCCAGA
The DNA here is from genome assembly GCA_013696945.1 of Chloroflexota bacterium. Classification (GTDB taxonomy): domain Bacteria; phylum Chloroflexota; class Limnocylindria; order Limnocylindrales; family CSP1-4; genus Palsa-1032. The sequence continues at coordinate 12,375 of JACCXQ010000088.1, forward strand.
TCCTGTACCCAGGTAAGGAAGTCCTCGAGCGGCGTGCCGAGGAAATCCTCGATCTGGCGGAGCTGGCTGTCCGGGATCGTCGAGCCTGCCTGAGCCTTGAACTGGGTGATGAACGACTTCGTCACCTGGCCGATGTCGCGGTGCTCGGTGTAGAAGGCGGTCGTCGAGGGGAGTCGCGCGGCAAGTCCGCTGTCGCGGACGGGAGGGATGGGCGTCGCGGGACCCGGCACGAGGCGGACGTCGATCGCCAGTCGGTCACTCTCGACGCGCACCGCGCCCACCACCGCGCGTGGCAGCTGATCCGGCGAGAAGCCGGGCGGCAGAGCTTGGGCCATGCTGCCGAGCTGGCCCTGGAGCGCCGCCCAGACCGACGCGAAGTCGAAGTACACCGCACCCAGCCGCTCCGCGGGCAGCGCGGCGAACTGCGTCTTGAGGGCTTCTGAATCGGCCAGCGACGGCTGCTTGCCGGCCCGGATGTCGAGCGCCTCGCGCAGATCGTCGATGTCCAACGAGAAGAGCAGCAGGTCATCGGTCACGGCGTAGGACACCGAGCCGGCAGGCGAGTCAGGCTGCTGCCACGTGACGATCGTGGTTCCCTCGTGCTGGGTCTCGGTGAATGAGGCCCCGCTCTCCTGCGCGAAGGTGCGCTGCCGCGCCAGGAACGCATCCAGCTCAGCGCGATCGGAGACGCTCAACGCACCGACTACCGGCGGCTTCGCTGCGCTCGATGGTGACCCCGATGACGGCGCGAGCAGCTCCGCTTGCAGGGAGGTGCCCCCGAATGCGAACTCGCCCTCGAACCAGGGCTTGATGTCGCCGGTGTAGGTCAGGCGGTCGCCGCTCGCGTCACGGGTGAGTCGATCGAGCACGTCGTTGATCTTGAGGTCGAAATTCGCGGGATCGTCGAAGCCTGGGAACGCGCCCACGAACGAGACCAAGTTGTCGCGCTGGTCCCCTGGCAGATCGAACCGCGCTTCGACGTAAGCGATCGTGGTCGGCGGCAGGTAGGTCGGACCGGCTGCCTCGGTGGTCTTGCCGCCGGTCGCGAAGATGGCGAGCGCGACGCCGACCGCCACGACCACCCCGGTCGCACCCAGCGCGACCGCCCAGCGGAGGGGGCTCCGGCGCGAGGCCGAGGACCGGCTCGGGGTCGCCGTTCCGGCCGGTGCCCAGGGCGCTGCCGTCGTGGGTGTCTCGTCAGGTCGCTGCCAGGGGGGAGTGGTCTGCGGACCGGGGTCCGGGG
>JACCXQ010000118.1 GCA_013696945.1 Chloroflexota bacterium
CGGGGCGAGCGATGGCCACGACGGCCGGTCGACGCCCGACAGAGGAGGAATGACCCTTGATGAGTCTCCGGACTCGACGAGGCCTTGGCTTGTGGGCCTCGGTCCTTTTGGTAGCCGTCGCCTGCACAGGCGGCGCCGCCACCAATCCCCCGCCGGCCAGCCAGCCGGGCACCAGCCAGCCACCGGCAGGCACCGGCACCCCCGGCACCCCCGGCACGTCTCAGCCGCCGGCTGAGTCCCAGCCGCCGGCTGAGTCCCAGCCGCCGGCCGCGGGCGACCAGTCCCTGACCATGGCGATCGACGGTGACATCACGTTCCTCACGAACGCGAACAACGACGTCCCCACCGCCGAGGCCGTGCAGTTCCTGTACAGCGGCATCTACCGCTACAACGCCAGCCTGGAGCCGGTCCCCGACCTGGCTGCAGAGCCGGCTGTGATCAGCGACGACGGCCTCGAGTGGACCATCACCCTCGTCGACAACGCGACCTTCCAGCCCTCGGGCGACCCGGTCACTGCCGATGACGTCGTATTCACGTACGAGATGGCGAACAACGAGAACTGCCGCTTCAACCCGTCGATCTGCCTGGCGTTCGTCCTGGTCGACGCCGACGACGATCCGGCCACCGAATCGGTGCCCGTGCTCGAGTCCGTCGAGGCAGTCGATGCCCAGACCGTCAAGTTCACGCTCGCGGCGCCGTACGCGCCGTTCGCGACGGTGAGCCTGCCGGGCATCGGCATCGACAGCAAGGCTGCCATCGAGGCTGCCTTCGAGGCCTTCCAGGAGAACGTGTCGGATGTCGACGCGGCAGAGGTCCAGGCTCTCGTCGACCGCATCGTGGCGGAGGAAAAGGCACCGACCGGTGAGCCCGCGGACCCGGCCGCGACTCCCCTCGAGCCCACGATCGATCTCGTCCAATTCCGTGGCGAGATCGAAGGGTTCCTCAACGCGGCGGCGGTCCCGCTGCCGCTCGAGACGACTTACACGGTCGATGGCGCCTTCGACGAGGCTGCCTTCGTCGACGCCGAGCGCGCGCTGCTCGACGAACTGAACTTGACGCTCAAGGCTGCGGCTGCCGACCAGATCGCGGCTGCCTATCAGCTCCTCGAGACGTCTCGCGCCCCGGTCGGCTCCGGTCCGTTCTACCTGACCGAGTTCCGGCCCGGCCAGGACCTCACCTATGCAGCCAACCCCGGCTACCACCACGGTGAGCCGCAGATCAAGAACATGTACCTGCCGATCATCAAGGACGACGTGGCCGGCGCGAGCGCGCTGTCGGCCGGTGACATCGACTGGAAGTACTCGATGACGGCGGACTCGTTCGCCCAGCTCGAGAACGACCCCAACGTCAAGTTCGTCGAGTATCCGGATTTCGGGTACTTCGGCCTCATGTTCAACCTCCGCGAGGGCGCGCTCTTCGCGCAGAAGGAAGTCCGCCAGGCGGTCGCCTACTGCATCGACAAGACGGCGATGATCTCGGCCGCCACGGCCGATCAGGCTGTCCCGGTCTATGCCGACATCCCGCCCGCGAGCTGGGCGTTCAATCCGGACCTTCCCAAGTACGACCTCGACGTCGCAAAGGCCAACCAGCTCCTCGATGACGCTGGCTGGGTTGCCGGTCCTGACGGCATCCGTGCCAAGGGCGACCAGAAGCTCGAGACCACTGTCCTGGTGCGCGCCGGAAAGCCCGACCGCATCGCGTTCATGACGCTCCTCGCAGACGCGCTCAACACGGACTGCGGCATGAACATCTCGATCCAGGAAGCCGACTTCACGTCGGTCCTCCTGCCCGGTCTCGAGTTCCCGCACATCTTCCCCGGCACGCAGAAGCCGTGGGATGCCTACTTCGGCGGCTGGGGCACGGGATTCGACCCCGATCCCTACAGCCTCTTCCACGGCAGCCAGTGCACCACCGCAGACCAGCGCGACACCTACAACTACGTCTGCTTCCAGAACAAGGAGTTCGACAAGCTGGTCGAGGACGGCCTCGAGGAGCTCGATCAGGGCAAGCGGGCCGAGATCTACCAGGGGACCCAGGCGATCCTCGCCGAAGAGCTGCCTTATCTCTTCGCTTGGTCCGATCGGGCCCGTGAGGCGCTCCGCATCACGGTCAACCTGTCGGACGGCGAGCTGCCGCTCGATACCCCGACCTTCTTCTGGGAGGTCGAGAAGCTCACCAACGACGAGTCCGCCGAGTAAGGGCTGACCGAAAGAGATCCCTCCACAGAGAGCGGCTGGTCCGCCCTCTGTGAGGACGACGCTGGTGGCACCTCCGGGCGCCACCAGCGTTCTCATATCCGAAGAGCACTGTGCGTCGGAAGCGTACCTAGACTGCACTCCCAGTCGTAGTAAAGTCAGCGCTTGATGTCGATGTCGTGGGAGGCGGGATCGATGGACTCTCTATCCGACCACTGGACGTAGATAGCCGAAGGCAGGGCAGGCATGCTGACCTATGTGTTCCGGCGCGGGATCCAGGCCATCCCGATCATGTTCGGGATCTCGGTGATCGTGTTCCTGATCATCTACCTGTCGCCAGGCGACCCGACCGCGCGCTTCCGAGTACCGCGCGTGCCGCCGGAGCAGATCCAGGCGCTCATCCGGGCGTACGGTCTCGACAAGCCGCTCCTGGAGCAGTACGTCGCCTGGATCACCACCTTCGTCCAGGTGTGGCGCCCGGAGGCGTGGGGTTACAGCTTCCTGAACGGCCAGCCCGTGCTCGATGTGATCCTGGGCCGCGTACCGGCCACCGTCCGCCTGATGGGCGCCTCGCTCATCATCACCATCATCTTCGCCATCCCCATCGGCGTGCTTGCGGCCGTGAAGCAGTACAGCTGGACGGACAAGATCATCACCACGCTGGCGACGATCGGCTACGCCATCCCCTCGTTCCTGATCGGCCTGCTCATCCTCTACTTCGGCGGCGTCGTGCTGAAGCAGTGGACCGGCGGCGCGCTCGGCTTCCCGCTCTTCGGCATGGAGAGTCTCGGCAAGCGCGGTGACTGGCTGGACATCGCGTGGCACCTGGTCCTGCCGGTGACGAGCCTGGCGATCCAGCAGATCGCAGCCTGGGCCCGCTTCATGCGTACGTCGATGTTGGAGGTGCTCCACCAGGACTACGTCCGGACCGCTAGGGCGAAGGGCCTGCCACGCGCCCGCGTGCTGGGCAAGCACGCGCTTCGGAACGCCCTCATCCCGATCGTGACTCTGCTCGGCCTCTCGGTGCCGGCGCTCCTTGCCGGCGCGGTCATCACCGAGACCATCTTCAGCTACCCGGGGCTCGGCTCGCTCGTCGTGAACTCGGTCGCCGGTCGCGACTACCCCGTGGTCCTGGCGCTGACGATGCTCGGCGGCTTGACCGTCGTGCTGGGCAACCTGCTGGCGGATGTGCTGTACGGCGTGGTCGATCCACGAATCAAGTACTAGGGGGCCTGACAGATGGATCGAGTAGAGACCCCCGAGATCATCGGGATCCCGGCCAGCGGCGGCGCTGCCCTTCGGGATACGGATGAGGTCGACCTGACACCCATCCGTACCTATTGGCAGCTCACTCGCCAGCGGTTCGTGCGCCATCGCCTCGCAGTGATCGCTCTCTTCACACTCCTTGCCCTGATCGTGTTCGCGATCGTCGTCCCCCTGGCCACGGGCGACGCGTACAAGGACCCCGATCTGGCCAAGATCGGTGCACCCGCGACACTCGAAGCGCCGCTCGGGTATGACGCGATCGGTCAGAACCTCTTCGTCCGACTCGCGAAGGCGACGCAGACGTCGCTGATCATCGGCTTCGCCGCGGTCATGATCATCGTCGGCATCGGGACGTTCATCGGCGCGATCGCCGGCTACGCGGGTGGCTGGGTGGACAACGTCCTCATGCGCTTCGTCGACATCGTGCTGTCCCTCCCGGTGCTCTTCATCATCCTGATGATCGTCTCGTTCTTCGGGGTCGGCGACGTCCGGGTGGTCATCATCGCCATCGGTATCACGGGTTGGACGCTGGCGGCACGACTCATCCGCGCGGAGTTCCTCGCGTTGCGCGAGGCTGACTTCGTGCAGGCCGCACGAGCGCTCGGTGCCAGCCACCGGCGGATCATCGTCCGCCACATGCTGCCCTCGGCGATGGCACCGCTCATCGTCGCGGCGGCGTTGGGGGTCGCCGACTCCGTGATCACCGAGGCGGCACTGAGCTTCCTGGGCTTCGGTATCAGCCCGCCGGAGGCGAGCCTGGGAAATCTCCTGAACTATGCGCAGGACCGCCTCTTCCGAGAGCCGATCCTCATCTTCTTCCCGGGTTCCGTCCTCGTTCTCCTGGTCCTCTGCGCGAGCTTCCTGGGCGATGGCCTTCGTGACGCGCTCGATCCGCGCCAGCGGATCGCGACGTCATAGGCATGGTCCAGCAGACAGCGCCTGACACTGGCAAAGGCCACGAGCTCCTTGAGATCAAGGGGCTGAGGACCCACTTCTTCGTACAGGATGGGACCGTCCGCGCGGTCGACGGCGTGAGCTTCGAGATCCGTGATGGGCAGACGCTCGGAGTCGTCGGCGAGTCCGGCTGCGGCAAGAGCATCACGGCCATGTCCGTCCTGCGGCTCATCGAGCG
>JACCXQ010000136.1 GCA_013696945.1 Chloroflexota bacterium
TGACTGACCGGCTGGGCGAATCTCTCGACAGGGTCAGCTTGCCACGCCGGCGCGGCCCGCGGCTAGCCTGCCGACACGATCCTGGAAGCGGGTGAAGAAGGTCTCGACATCGGCCGAGACCGCCACGTCGAGGTTGGGCGGCCGGCCCCAGGTCCGTCGCCAGTCGGTGACCGTCTCGCCGGTCGTGAGGATGCCACCGACCTCGACCTCCACGGTCACCGGCACGGTGCGGACGAGCGACGGGTCGAGGGCCGCGGCCAGGGCGAGCGGATCATGGATGAATGCGCCGTAGAAGCCGTCGGAGCGGCTGTGGAACTCCATGTAGAACCGCAGAGCGTCACCAAGGAACCGGACCACCGCGTTCGGGCGGCCGCCCGAGAGGCTGGAACCGTCGCTCCGACAGCCCGCCCGCCGCGCGAGGTGCTCCAGGTGGTCGGGCGTCAGCTTCGCGTGCTCCGTGACGTCCAGGCCCAGCGCAAGCGGCCGCTGCGGCACGTCCGGCGCCCCGAACGCGCGCAGGACGAGCTGCATCGCCTCTGGGTCCACCGCCACGTTCCACTCGCTGGTGGGCGCCGTGTTCCCGGCCGATCGATAGCTGCCGCCCATCAGGACGAGCCGCCGCACGAGGCGAGGGAGCTGGGGCTCCAGCAGGAGCGCGACAGCCAGGTTGGTCAAGGGCCCCAGCGTCACGAGCGTCACCTTCCCGGGCCGGCTTCGCGCCTCCTCGATGATCAGATCGGCTGCATGACGGGTGGCCAGCGGTCTCTGGGGATCGGGCAGCTCCGCGTAGCCAAGGCCGCGTGGTCCGTGAGTGTCGGGAGCTGTGCGCAGCTCGCGCACGAGCGGCACGCGCCGGCCGATGGCCACCTCGACATCCGACCGCCCGGCCAGCTCCAGGACGGCCAGCGTGTTGAGCGCGACCTGCGAGGCCTCGACGTTGCCCGAGACGCATGTCACGCCGACGATCTCGGCCTCCGGCGAGGCGCAGGCGTAGAGGAGCGCAAGGCTGTCGTCGATGCCCGTATCGACGTCGATGAGCAGCGGTGTGCGCCCGGATGCGGGATCGGCCACCGCCGGATGCTAGCGGACCGTCGGCGCCGGGCCTGTAGCATCGAACCATGACGACGAACGAGCGACCGGCCACACGCGTGGCGCTCATCTGTGGCAGCCGCTCCGATCTCGAGACCCTCGAGCAGGGCGCCGCCCTGCTCGCGCAGCTCGGCGTCGCCCACGAGACGCGGGTCATATCGGCGCATCGGGCGCCCCGGCTTCTCGACCGCTACGTGGCCGATGCACCGGGCCGGGGCATCCGCGTCTTCATCTGCGCGGCCGGGCTGGCGGCGCACCTGGCGGGGGCGGTCGCGGCTCGCACGCCGTATCCGGTCATCGGCCTGCCCATGCCGGGCGGTGTCTCCGATGGCCTCGACGCGCTGCTTTCCACGGTGCAGATGCCCCCCGGCGTCCCCGTCGCCACCGTCGGTGTGGGCAATGCGCGCAACGCCGCACTCCTCGCGGCCCAGATCCTCGCTCTCGCCGACGACGGGCTCGCGCAGCGGGTGGCGGCCTTCCGCGAGGACCAGACGCGCCGGGTGGAACAGGACCCGGCGAACGCCTGAGCCATGGATCGGGACGAGATCCTGACCACAGGTCCGGTCCTCGAGCGTCAGGAGGGGCCGGTCGCACGCGATGTGCGCGGACGGCCGCTCGTCCCCTCTCGCGTCCCGGAGATGCGTCCGACGCCGCTCCGGGACGCATTCATCTATCTCTCGATCGTGGTCCTCGTCTGCGGGATAGTCGCGATCACGGCACTCGAGCTGGGCGCACGCCTCGACGATCCGGTGGTGCGCATCCCCGTGCTCATCGGGAGTGCGGTCCTGGCCGTCGTCACGCTCGACGCGATCATCCGCATCTGGCGATCGGCTCTGGCGTGGCTGCCCGTCGATCGGGCACGGGGCGCCTTTCGCCTGGTCTGGGTAGCCGTCCTCGTGGCCAGCCTCGCGGTGCTCGGCGGCGCCGTCTGGCTCGTCCTCCAGGCGTAGAGGGCACGATGCGACGACCGCCCGGGGCCGCCACGCGCGGGCGAGCGCGTGCCCGACCGTCCCACGCCGGTGTGCCCTCGTGGCTCTCGGCGACGCTCAACTTCTGCTCGCGTTGCGGTCAGGCGCTCGACTACGGGCCGATCGATGGTGAGGAGCGCGACCGGCTGAGCTGTCCGGTCTGCGGGTTCATCGCGTACGTCAATCCCCGGCTGGTCGTGACCTCGCTTCCGGTCACCGAGGGCGGCGAGGTGATCCTCCTGCGCCGTGGCATCGAACCGGGCTACGGACTGTGGGCCCAGCCGGGTGGTTTCCTCGAGGTGGACGAGACGGCCCACGATGGCGCCATCCGCGAGACGCTCGAGGAGACTGGGCTACAGGTCGAGCCGACCCGTATCGTGGGCCTCTACTCCCGCCCGCAGGCGGCGATCGTGGTGGTCACGTTCGAGGCGCGGATCGTCGGTGGCGAGATCCGCACCGGATCCGAAGCGCTCGAGATAGTGCCGTTCGGGCCGGCCGAGATCCCGTGGGCGGGCATCGCGTTCCGGACGTCGACCTGGGCGCTCCGCGACTGGGTGCGCCAGACACGCCCCGACCTGGCTGCGCTGGTCGACGACACCCCCGAGCCGGACGCCTGACAGTGGGCTCCGAGGTCAGCCGCGATGTACGCCGCGA
>JACCXQ010000292.1 GCA_013696945.1 Chloroflexota bacterium
CGCCTAGCCCTCGGCTCCGGACAACGGGCTCCTGTTAGAGGATCGGACCCCCAAGGTGGACCCAGCGGCCGTGCGCGCGATCACCCAGCGCCCGTCACGCGCCATCCCCGGGGATTTCGTGGCGGCGGTCCAGGCTGCGACGGAGATCACCGGGTTCGGCGCAGGGAGCGGCACCGGGTAGGGCTCAGCTCGCGAGCGGCGGAAGCTCCGCAGCGATGCGCGCGACCTCATCGGCAGCCGCCTCCAGCGCGGCGCCTGCGCTCCGGCCGTCGGCACCGGCAGCGGCGAGCGCGTCGTCCGGTAGCCCCCAGGCGCTGGCCTCCAACCGTCCGAATCCACGGTAGACGAGCCGCACAAGCCGTTCGACCTCGGTCGTCCGCCGCGTGAGCATCTCGAGCGTCTTCTCGACCTGGACGGTGTGCTCCTGGATGTGCGGCGACCATCGACCCAGCCGGAAGCCGACCGTCACCGGGAACCCCGACCAGCGCGCCCGAACGGCGAGGTCGTCGTCGGTCGCATCGCGCCAGGCGTCAGCGCCGACGTCGACGAGGACGTCGAACCGGGCGCGAATCGCGTCCAGCGAACCGGATCCGTTCGTCTCCTCCGCCGGCAGGTCCTGGTCCATCTCGTCGGGAACGAAGCGCGGGTAGTCGTCGGCGGCCACGTCGCGCCGGCCGAGCCACCATGAGCTGAAGTAGGGATACGCACGATGGACGTGGAGCACGTGCGCGAGCGTGCCGCGGACGGTCCACTGTTCGTCGCCGGGGTCTGCGTCCAGGATCGCGTCATCGAGCGGTGCCAGCACGCCGTGCAGCTCCCACCGTGCCGCGGTCGCGGCAGCGAGCATCGATGTCGCGGCTTTGCGCCTGGCACCCCCGTCAGCGAGCGCGCGCTGGACCTGCCCAGTGCCTTCCTCGAGCGCCTGGAGCGCCAGGTAGAGGCCGCTTCTGATGTCGCTCTCGCCGCCCTGCCCGATCCACGCCCAGTCGCGCTCGATGTTCTCGTCACGGAGGGCCAGGAGGTGGCGGGCGGCGGTAGTCATCTTGTCGCGGGCAGCCAAGATCGGCGCTGAGAGTGGCGGGGGTGGCGGGTCGAGCTGGCGGAGGCGTTCATCCATGGCCGCATCGTAATCGCTAGGGAGGAGTGGGCTAGGGCCGATACAGTCGCCTACGCGGATCGATCCATGAAGTAGGCGTCGAGCGAGTCCGCCGTGGGCACGAGCGAAGCGCAGTCCGGCGAGGAATGGGCGAACCGCGGTGGAGCGGGCAGTTTTCGGTCAGATGGGCACGTGGCGACCACCGTCTTGGCGTTTGCCCCGCACAGGGCCATCAGAGCCGGCCGAGTCAGCCGTTTGCGGGCTACTCAACGCGGGATCCAACCCGGACGAAGCCCTCGGCCGACTCCGGGATGAACATCGTGGCCGCGTGGCGCCCATTTGACGGGAAGTGGCCCGGGGCGCACGTCCACCCCGCCGCGCACGTCCCGCACGCCACGCAGGTCCAGCCCCACGCTCACCCCACTCCACTTGCCGCGGCTGGTACCCTCCGCACAGGACCACCACAGAGGCTCAAAGAGAAGACCGCCGCCCCAGCGGCAGGGCTCGACCATGGATCGCCGGACGCCGTCGGCCGATCCGCTCTGGTCCCCGCGATGCCATCGTGTCGCTCGACCCTGCATCCGTTCGGGTGGCACACGCACTCCGTCGCCGCGCCCCAGCGCGGTGTTCCGGCAGTGAGGAGGCAGGATCTTGTCGTTCATTCGAAGCGGCGCCCAGCGGGCGTCTTCCACCGGGTCGTCGGATACGCGCGACGCGCGATCCTCCCGCCTGAGCGTCGCCCGACCCTTCCGCCGGAGCACGACGCTAGCCTTCCGCCGGCACTTCCCGCGACCTGTCGGACTTGCGCGAACGCTTCGGTCCATCCCCCACCTGGCGGTCGCGGCCGCGATCGCGCTGGCCGTTCCCTTCACCTTCGAGCCGGCCGCCGTGAACGCCGCCTGCGGGACGAGCTGGGACAGCAAGAAGAACCCACCCGAGACCATCAAGGTCCTGCGGACCGCCACGGGGAACGTCCAGACCGTCGACTTCCGCGACTACGTCGGGATCGTCATGGCGTCCGG
>JACCXQ010000212.1 GCA_013696945.1 Chloroflexota bacterium
GAGCAGCCCCACGACCGCGTCCAGCGCGTCGCGCCGCTGGCCGGGCGTCTCGTCCCCGGCAAGTCCCCCGATGCACAGCCCGTCGAACGGCAGGTCACAGATATACGTGGTCGCCGCGGCGCGAAGATCCGGCTCCAGGCCGCCCTGGATGATCCCGAACAGGGCCTGATCCGCCCGTGTGTGCGCCTCGAGCGAGCGCGTCGCCCAACGGTTCGTCCGCTCCACAGCCTTCGCGACGGCCTCACGCGTCGAGGCATGCGGTGGGACCGGCTGGTCGAACGCGACTGCGATGTCGGCGCCAAGCGCCTCCTGCACGGCGATCGAGTGCTCGGGCGTGAAGCGGTGGGTCGACCCGTCCAGGTGAGACCGGAAGGTCACCCCGTCGTCGTCGATCGAGCGCAGGTCGCCCAGGCTGACCACCTGGAAGCCGCCGGAGTCGGTCAGGATCGGCCCATCCCAGGCCATGAACCGGTGCAGCCCGCCCAGCCGCGCGATCCGCTCGTGCCCCGGCCGCAGCGCGAGGTGATAGGTGTTGGCCAGGATGATCGTGGCGCCGACCTCGCGGATGTCGTCGGGGTCCAGTGCCTTGATCGTGGCGTTCGTGCCGACCGGCATGAACTGCGGTGTCTCGATGGCGCCGTGCGGCGTCGTGAGCGTGCCCGCCCGTGCCTGCGTGGAGCCGTCCTCAGGGTGCGCGGTCGTGACCGTGAACGAGGTCGCCGCCGTGCGGGGCGCCGACCCTCGCTCCATCCCCGCCACCGCTGCCCCGGCGTTCAAGCGGTGATCTCCGACCGCTCCACGCTCACGACCACGAGCGCGAGCGCGGCAGCCAGGTAGATGAGCGTCGCGGCGAGGGCCGCATCGAGGGGCACCGGCGTGAGGATGAGCCCCTCGAGATCCTGCCCCGTGACGCTGGGGCCATGCGAGAGGACGCTGTCCCCGATGCTGAACGGGAGGAACTGGTACCACTGCTGGCCGAGCCGCGGGAAGCCGCCGCCGCCGCTGAACGCCCCCGACAGGTTCGTCGCGATGAGCACCGCTGCGAGGATCGACTCGCCTATGTAGAGGATGATCCCGACCACGACGCCCGCCAGCTGGCTCCGAAGCAGGACCGCCACCGCGAAGCCGATGGCGGCGCGCTCGGCGATGACCGGGAATCCGAGCGCCAGCGAGGTCGCGATGTCGCCCGGTCCGGAGCCAGTGAACGGATCGCCGACGCTCGCGCCGGCGATCGTGCCGGCGAAGTACGTCAGGAGGATCCCGGCCGCGAACGCGATCACGCAGCCGATCAGGATCACGATCGCCAGCCCTATGTACTTCACGAGGATGTAGCGGCCGCGGCTCTCGCCACGCGCGATGACCACGCGGAAGACCCCCCAGTTCCAGTCCGCTCCACCGATCGCCGCCGCGTAGGCGACGGCGAGGAGGCTGCCCAGCCCGAAAACGAACTGGTTGATCAGACCGAACGCCTGTGGGAAGCGGATGACCTGGCTCGCGCCCGATGTGCGGCCGCCGAGCCCGACCAGGAAGAAGATCAGCCCCATGAGGACGATGAGCAGGACGAGGACGATGTATGTGGCCCAGCGGCGGCGCAGCTTCAGCAGCTCGGCGGCGAGCATCCTCATCCCGCGGCGCTCCCACTCGGTGGAGGCGGCGGCGGTCCGGGCACCCCGCCGAGGACCGGCGCTGACGGAACGAAGGCCGGTCCTGGCACCTCGGCGTGCCGCGTAAGCTCCAGGAAGAGCGCCTCCAGGTCGTTGCCAGCCTCCAGCGCCGTGGCATACAGCCCGGCCTGGGCGAGCGCCCGGTTGACCTCGACCGCCCGCGATGGCGCCAATGCGACCGTGAACCAACCTGCCTGCGGGCCTGTGTCGATCCCGTACAGCGGTCGGTCCGGAACGAGCGAGCGCAGCACGGATGCCGCGGGGAGCATCTCGGAGACAGCGACGCGTACACGGACATGGCCCGACGTCTCGAGCAGCTCGGCGAGGACACCCTCTCGGATGAGCCGGCCGCGATCGATGATGCCGACCACGTCGGCGAGCTGCTGGACCTCCGGCAGGATGTGGCTCGAGATGAGGACCGTCTTCCCCTGGGACGTGAGGTAGCGGAGCGTCTCGCGCATCGCCACGATCCCGGCCGGGTCCAGCCCGTTGGCC
>JACCXQ010000235.1 GCA_013696945.1 Chloroflexota bacterium
GCATGAGTACTCCGTCGATCCGCTGCGCCGCACGGAGGCGGTCGAGCTGTTCCTGACGCGGGCCGTCGCGGTGCGCCGCGACTTCACCGCCAACGGCGAGGTGGCCCAGATCTGCGAGCGCCTCGACGACCTGCCGCTGGCCATCGAGCTGGCGGCAGCTCGGGTCAGGCTGCTCAGCCCGCGAGCGCTGCTGGAGCGGCTTGAGCAGCGCCTGCCGCTTCTCTCTGGGGGGTCCCGCGACGCCCCCGATCGGCAGCGCACCCTGCGCGCCACGATCGAGTGGAGCCACGAGCTGCTGACGGCCGATGAGCAACGCCTCTTCGCCCGCCTCGCCGTCTTCCGTGGCGGCTGGAGGCTCGAGGCCGCGGAAGGCATCGCCGAGGCCGACCTCGACACGCTCCAGTCGCTCGTCGACAAGAGCCTGGTCCGCGTCCGGCCCGAGTCCGGCCGCTTCTGGATGCTCGAGACGATCCGTGAGTTCGCGGCCGAGCGGCTGGAGGCCTCCGGCGAGACCGACGACATCCGTCGCCGCCACGCCGACCACTTCCTTGCCCTGGCCGAGGAGGCCGAGCCGCACGTTCGCCACGACTCGCTGGAATGGCTGGATCGCCTGCAGGCGGAGCGCGACAACCTGCGCGCGGCGCTCGACCACATGGAGGCACAGGGAGACGGAGCGGGGGTCACCCGCCTGACCGGCTCGCTCTGGCGCTTCTGGTACCAGAAGAGTCATTTCCTAGAGGGCCGGCGGCGGCTCGAGACTGCACTCCACAGCGACGACCGCCCGACCGACGCTCGCGCGAAGGCCCTCCACGGAGCAAGCGTGATGACTTTCAATCTCGGCGACACGTCCAGCTCGCGCGCCTACGCCGAGCAGGCGCTGGCCCTCGAAGAGACCCTGGGCAACCGCTGGGGCGTCGCGTACGCGGGCATGATGCTCGGCAACAACCTCGCCGGGGCGCGCGACGAGAGCCGCGACCTGGCCGCCGCCCGGGACCGCTTCCAGGAGAGCGCGCGCCTGTTCGAAGAGATCGGCGACGAGCACTACGCCCTCATCTCGCGCCACAACCAGGCCATCTGGATCACCGGGGATCTCGGCGACCGGGACGGTGAGCGGAGGCTGCACGAGGAGAGCCTGGCGAAGGCGCGTTCGCTCGGCAACCAGGGCATCGAGGCGGAGGCGCTGGCGCAGCTCGGCATGCTCGCCCGTGACGACGGTCGGCTCGAGGATGCCGCGGCGATGATCCGGCAGGCCATCCGCCTCGATCACCAGCGCGGCATGGTGCTCCACATCGCGACAGACATTGGCCGCCTTGCATCCATCCTGGTGCGGCTCGACCAGCCCGAGCGCGCGGCAACGCTCGTCGGGAGCTCGGAGGCCCTGACCGGTGGCCTCGGTGCCGATGTCGCCTGGTGGGCCGTCGAGAGGAACATCGAAACGATCGAGCTGGCGACGGCGAAGGTTCCGCAGACCGCGTTCGAGGATGTGGTCGCCGCGGGACGGAGGCTTACCGTGGACGAGGCCGTGGCGCTCGCGCTCGAGGAGCCGGAGCCCTGACCCACGACCGTCGCTGTTCGCGCCGCCGCGCTATCCGATGGCACGCGGCGCGGACACGGGAGACGAGCGCATCGGCGCGCCGCTGATGGGGGTCACGCTACTGGTCGCGCTGGCGGCCAGGAGCTCGGTACAGCGCCTCGATCATCACGTGCTCGAGACGCGGGAACTCGGAGACGAGCCTGGCGATGTCGGCGCGCCAGTGACGTGACCTCAAGCGGATGTACATGGAGCTGCGGCCCGAGCTTCGCCTCATCTACACGGTCGATCGGGAGATCGTGACCGCAGGGCCGGCGTGGGCCCGCCGGAGCCCGGCCTTCCGGTGGCACGCTAGATCTACGATCCCGACTCCAGCTACTGGATGACTTCGATCTCCACGCCCAGCGCCTCGTAGACAGCCCGCGCACGTGCGTCCCCGGAGAGGAGCAGCCGCCGGTGCTGGCGTGCGGCCGCGCCAACCAGCGCATCGTAGACGGCACCGCCGGAGATCCCCAGCCCGGCAAGCTCCCCGCCGAGTCCGGCTGACTCCGCCTCGCCGAGAAAGCCGGATCCTGGGAAGTCGTGGGCCAGCAGGCGAAGGACATCGGGCGGCGAACGTCGAAGACCAGACGGCAACCTCGTAAGAACCGAGTACGTCTCGAACCAGGCGTGGCCGGCGAGACCCAATCGACGGCCTCGAACGGCCTCGCGCGTCGCGGCATGGGACTCGTGATCCTCGACCACCAGCGCGACGGCGGTGCTGGTGTCGAGCAGCACGAGCTGGCGCCCCTCAGCGTCCGTGTCGGTCAGCATCGATCAGCTCGCGGACCATGGTGTTGCTGATGCGCGTCCCCGCCGCTGGGATGAACATGAGGCCACCTTCCTCTCGCAGGCCGGTACCGGCTACGGGTTCGATGCGTACGGCAGCGCCATCGAGCTCGAGCTCCACCTCGCCACCGCCCACCAAGCCGATGCGATCGCGCAGGGCGCGTGGGATGACCAGTCGACCGGCCTTATCAATGGTTACCTTCATGGCACGCATGCTACCACGAGCGTGGGAACACTCGTGGTGGCGATACTGCCGCTCGCAGTCCGCCCGTCATTCGTGCCCAGCGGTGCGGCTCGGCTTTACCTTCGTGATGTGGGACGTGGTCTGCCGATCATCGTCGTGCAGGGCCGTCCCGATCGATGTCGCCCGGCGCATCGCCTCGGCGATCCGCGGCGCATGCCTGCTCGTGCTCCCGGCCTGCGGCCACGTCGCCTACTTCGAAACGACCAGAGCGAGTCCGCGCCGCGATCGCGGAGCTCCTGGCCGCGACGTCGAGTCCCTGAAGTCAGGTTGCTGACTGGGAGCGGCCAGCACGTGGAACGTCGCATCATGAGCCGATGCATCCGCGCCTCCCGATCCGCCTACCCCGATCGCGACGCCGCGGCGGTCGCCGGCATCTACCGCTCCGCGGTCGAGGGCTCCACGATCTCGTTCGAGGAGACAGCCCCGGACGCGAATGAGGTGGCCGATCGCATCCGAC
>JACCXQ010000238.1 GCA_013696945.1 Chloroflexota bacterium
CGTGGCGCGCTTCGTGGGCGCCGACCGCGGGCTCAAGCGGCTCTCGCTCGCCCGAGTCCGGGACCTGGACCTCCAGCGTCCGGTGACTGCGCGTCCGGGCGACGCCGCCGAGGATGCTCGCCGCCGGACGCTGGCCGACAGCTTCGGCTACCTCCTGCTCGTCGATCCCGAGGACCGCCCGATCGGATGGGTCGAGCAGGAACGGATCCCGCAGTCAGGGGTCCTCGACGAGGATCTCGCGATCCCCATGTCCCCCCTGGTGTCGCGGCGGACGACACTCAAGGACGCGCTGTCGATGATGCTCGCTGCCGACGTCGTGGCGGGCATCGTTGTCGACCGCACCGGCCGCGCCCTCGGGATCGTGACCGTGGAGGCCATCGCCGGTGCGACGCGGCCACCTGGCGGCACGAGCGGCCGCGACACGGACAGATCGGGACCCGAAGCAGCGCGCCGCATCGCGGCGGAGCTGGCCGCCCGCGAGGACGAGGAGCTGGGAAGCACGGAGACCTCCCGTGCCTGAGGGCGAGCCCCTGATCCGCTGGGACTGGCTGCTGGACCACACCGATGACATCGCCGCCCGCCTCGTGGAACACGTCTGGCTGACCGTCATCGCGGTCGTCGTGGGCTTCGCCATCTCGTTCGTGCTCGCACTGATCGCCGTCCGGCGCGGATGGACCTACGGGCCGATCACGGCGGTCACGGGCATCCTCTACACGATCCCCAGTCTCGCCCTGTTCGCGATCCTCGTGCCCATCACCGGGCTGAGCGTCCTGACGGCGGAGATCGCGCTGGTCGGCTACACGCTGCTGATCCTCATCCGCAACATCGTGGCCGGCATCCAGGGCGTACCGGCCGACGTCACCGAGGCCGCCGAAGGGATGGGGTTCAGCACCACCAGCCGCCTCATCCGGGTCGAACTGCCGCTCGCCCTGCCGGTCATCGTCGCAGGGCTGCGGATCGCCACGGTCACCACCATCGGGCTGGTCACGGTCGCGGCACTCATCGGCCAGGGAGGCCTGGGCAAGCTCATCGAGGACGGCCTGAGTCGCCGCTTCTCGACGCTCTACATCACCGGCGCTGTCCTCTCGGTCGTCCTGGCGGTCCTCGCCGACGCAGGGTTCGTCCTGCTCCAGCGAGCGCTGACGCCCTGGGCCCGCGCACGCACCGCACGCTGACGCATGGATGCGTTCGTCGGCGTCATCGGGTGGTTCGGGGATCCGGCCAACTGGCACGGCCCGAACGGGATCCCGGCGCGCCTGCTGGAGCATGTCGTGATGTCCGGACTGGCCATCGGCATCGCCCTGCTCATCGCCTTCCCGGTCGGGCTCTACATCGGCCACACGGGCCGTGGGGCGTTCCTCGCGGTGAGCCTCGCCAACATCGGTCGCGCGGTGCCTTCGTACGCCGTGCTCGTGATCGTCTTCCCGCTGTCCATCGCGGTGGACCGAGCGACCGGCCTCGGCGACATCGCATTCGTCGGGACGCTCCTGGCGATGATCCTCCTGGCCATCCCGCCGATCGTCACGAACACGTTCGCCGGGATGCGCGCAGTCGACGCGGATCTTGTCGAGGCGGGCCGCGGGATGGGGATGCGCGGCATGCAGGTCCTTCGGCGTGTCGAGCTGCCGGTCGCATCGCCCGTCATCCTCGCGGGCATGCGCACCGCGGCCGTGCAGGTGGTCGCGACCGCGACGCTCGGGGCCGTCATCGGGGGCGGCGGCCTGGGCCGCTTCATCGTCCAGGGCATAGCACGCTTCGACCATGAGCGGCTGGTGGCGGGGGCGTTGATGGTCGCGCTACTCGCTATCGCCACCGAGCTCTTCTTCTCCTGGCTGCAGCGTCGCGCCGTGTCACCGGGACTCAGCGGTCGGGCGATCCGCGCGTACGACAACGTCGGCGAGGTCGGGCGCGTCGATGTGCCCGGCGTAGGCGCCGCCTGACCCCGCGATCTGCGGCGCGGTCGCGTCATCGACCTGTCATGGGTCGTCAGGTTCTCGCTGGTACGCTACCCGACCGAAGTGCCGCTTTCGCGGGCACTGCATAGAGGAGGACCCAATGCGGATCCACCGCACGCTCGCCCTTGGGGCGTCGCTGCTGGTGCTCCTGAGCGCCTGCGCGACGGGTGGGGGCGGCACGCAACGACCTTCAGGCGCGGCATCCG
>JACCXQ010000242.1 GCA_013696945.1 Chloroflexota bacterium
ACTCGCGGGCCGGTGTCTCGGACGCGAGCTCGGCGAGGGCCTGGACCGTCTTCAGGTTCCGCGTCGTGGCGACGACCCCGAAACGCTTCTGGAAGAAGGCGTTGCTGAGCTTGGATGTGCCGTACCCGTTGGGACAGTGGAGGTAGATTTCGCGACCTGCGACCTCCAAGGCGTCCGGCGCGAAGCGCTGCCGGTCGATGGCTGCCACGCGATCGGCATCTGGGGTCTCCGAGAGGAACGTGACGTGGAGCGCCGCAGGCTGCGCGTTCGGGAAGGGCGACATCGCGGCGATCGCCCTTAGCTCATCGGCTCGCCGCGTGATCACGTCGACCGTGAGCCTGTTCGCCTCCCGGATCCCGCCGGCGATCGCGGCCGCCGCGTCGGGTCGAGCCCCGAGCGGACCGTCGAACACGACGTTGCCGCTCTGGAGGTACGTTCGGCTGTGCTCACCACCGAGCTCCTGGATGACACGGGCCAGGTCGCCCATCGAGAGCCGGTTGATGCGACCGAGGTTGATGCCACGGATCATCGCGACGAGCGTCGGCACGTGCCGTTACCGCCCCGTTACCCGGAAGATCGAGCCGCCCAGGCTGACCAGGTACAGCTCGCCGGACTCGTCCTCGCCGAAGGACGACACGTTCTCCCCCGACTCCAGCAGCTTGCGAGGCTCCGTCGGCCCGCCGTGGGCCGCCGCAGAGTCCAGCCCCCAGACGATGCCACTGCAGTAGTCGCCGAAGAGATAGATGCCATCGAGCACCGGCCAGGCTTTGCCGCGGTAGACGTAGCCACCGCTCACTGAGCAGCCGTCGGCGTGGGTGTACGAGGCGACCGGCGGGGTCTTGCCGTTCCGATCGCACTCGGTCGCGGCATAGCAGTCCGGTCCCTCCAGCACGTTCCAGCCGAAGTTGACGCCACCCGGCGTGCCGGCGGGGTGGAGATCCACCTCTTCCTGCTCGCCCTGGCCGACATCGGCGATCCACAGGTCGTCCGTGGCCCGATCGAACGAGAACCGCCACGGGTTGCGCAGGCCGTAGTCCCAGACCTCGGGCGATCCGCCGCCACCCGCGAACGGGTTGTCGGGAGGGATGCTGTACGGCCGCTCGCCCTCAGGGTCCACGCCGATCCGAAGGATCTTGCCGAACAGCGTGTTCCTGTCCTGCCCCGCCCGCCGCGGATCGCCGGCGCCGCCGCCGTCGCCCATCGCGATGTACAGGTAGCCGTCCGGTCCGAACTCGAGCATGCCGCCGTTGTGATTGGCGGCGAAGTCATCGAGGAAGATGAGCTGCCGCTCCGACCCCGGGTCGCCTCGACCGTCCGGCCCGATCGCGAACTCCGAGATGACGTGATCGCCGTTGCGATCGGTGTAGTCGAGGAAGAACCTGCCGTTGTCGCCGAACTGCGGGTGGAAGGCGAGCCCCAGCAGCCCCTGCTCACCGCCGGCGGTGACCCGTCCGCTGAGGTCGATGAACGGATTTGCATCGACCGTCCCGTCGGCCGACGCGGTCCGGATGCGACCGACCCGCTCGATGATGTAGAGCGTGCCGCTGCCGTCGCCCGCATGGCCCAGGTAGACGGGCGAGTCGAGCCCGCTGATGAAGGGCTCGAGCACGAGCTGCAGCGCGGCCAGGCGTGCGGCAGGGGGCTGCTGGCCTGCCGACGACGATGCCGCAGTGGGGGATGCTGAGGGGTCGCTCGAGGGGTCGCCGGCCGTCGGTCGGACCGTCCCGGGATCTGCGCTTGCCGTCGTCGAGGGAGCGGTCGACAAAGGCGAGCCTGCCGGTGGAACCGTCGGCGACGCGGTCGGACCGCCACATGCGATGGCGAAGGCCGCCGCGAGCGTGAGGACGAACGGAGTCCGTGACCGTCGGTGGACGCAGCGCATCGGTCGAGGCTAGCGGCGACCGCGAAAGCGTGCCCTCAGGGACGCGCCTCCACCCACAGGATGCGTGCCGAACCAGCGGCCAGGACGACAGACTCGCTGGGTGCCGGTCCGCCGACGACCGACAGCGCCCCGGTGCGCAGGGTGGCATACAGCCCGCCGGCGGGCCGTGCCGCGAGCGCCGCGATCTCGGTGCTTCCGACCACGGATCCCTCCGGCGCGAGGGACTCGGCACCGAGCCGGACGACGTTGCCACCGCTTGCGACATGAAGCGACCGGCCATCGCCCGACATCGCAGCGCCGCGGGCAGTCGTGCCGCCGGTGCCAGCCTTCGCGAACATC
>JACCXQ010000246.1 GCA_013696945.1 Chloroflexota bacterium
GCCGACAGGTTGCCGTCCTGGAAGATCCAGACCAGCGCGCCGAAGCTGGCGAGGATCGACAGCGCGTTCATGACCAGCGCCTTGGCCGGCAGGACCACCGGCTGTGGGTCGGGAGCGCGGGTCACCCCCGGCGTCCGCACCGGCAGCGGGACAGGTACCGGCGGGTCGTTGCCGAGCACCCGGCCGGATGGCGAGCACCCGGCCAGCAGCAGGAGCGCCACGAGCCCCAGCAGCGCGGCCTGGAGTGCGGCGCCCTCGATGACCTGGAGCCGAGTCGAGACCCAGCGGCGGAGCCGATCCGGCAGCCACCAGTTCCACTCACCCAGGAGCCGCATCGTCGAGGGGACGAGGAGTGCCCGGACCACGGTCGCGTCGAGGGCGACCGCGATGGCGACGCCGAGCCCGACTGCCTTGATGAGCACGACCTCGGCGAACGCGAACGACCCGGCGACGACGACCACGATGAGCGCCGCGCTCGTCACCAGGCGACCACTCCGCTCCATGCCGCGTGCGACTGCCTCCCGGTTGTCGCCGGTCCGGTCGTGTGCCTCCTTCATCCGCGACAGCAGGAAGACCTCGTAGTCCATCGAGAGGCCGAACAGGACGCAGAAGAGGATGACCGGCAACGTCGTCTCCACGAAGCCGAGCGGCTGGAAGCCCAGCACGGCCGACAGGTTGCCGTCCTGGAAGATCCAGACCAGCGCGCCGAAGCTGGCGAGGATCGACAGCGCGTTCATGACCAGCGCCTTGGCCGGCAGGACCACCGAGCGCAGGAGCGCGAAGAGCACGATGTACGTCGAGACGAGGATGAAGATCGCGCTCCGTGGGAAGTCAGCAGCGATCCGGTCGACCACGTCCTTCACCTCGGCGGCGCCGCCCCCGACCAGCACGGCCACCCCCTCCGGCGGCGCGAGCCCCGAGCGCGGATCGCGCAGCTCGTCGACGAGCGCCCGCGCCTCGGGGCGATTCGGCCCGAACCAGGTGACCACGGTGAACGTCGTCAGATCGTCGCGGCTCGTCCGTGCGACGCGGTCCGCGACGAACCGGTCCGCTGGCCCGCCCGGGCTGGAGAGGATGAGCTGGTATTGCTCGCGCTCGAGTCGCGGGTCGATGTCGACGACGCTGTCGACGCGTGCCACGCGCGGGTCGGCCGCGATCCGGCGTGAGTAGTCATAGAGGCGACCCACGTTCTCGGCATCGACGACAGGCCCGGTCGTGCGGACGGCCAGCAGGAGCGGCGCGAACTCGCCTTCCTTGAACTGATCCACCAGAAGGTCGTACGCCTGGCGCGACGCGACATCCGGAGGCAGGATCGTTGCGTCCGGTGCATTGAAGCGGACATGCAGGAAGGGCACACCGAGCAGAAGGAGCACGCCGAGCGTCGGCACGAAGACCCGGAGGGGCCGGTCCATGACCCAGCGCGCCAGGCGCGCCCACGCCCCATCGCGCGGTGATCCGTCGCCCGCGGCGGACGTCCCACGACGGCTGACGGCGAGCGCATCGATGCGTGGCCCGATGACCGCCAGCACTGCCGGCAGCAGCGTCACCGCGGCCGCCACGGCGAAGCCCACGACGATGGCACCGGCGATGCCCACCGAACGCAGGACCATGAACTCGAAGAGGATCAGACCGGTCAGTCCGAGCAGCACGGTGATCCCGCTGAAGAACGCCGCGCGTCCGGCCGTCGCCACCGTGGCTCCGACCGCATCCTCCAGGACGACCCGGTCATGTCGGCCGTCCGCGAGGCGCCCGCCGCCGCGTGCTGCCAGCTCCTCGCGGAAGCGGCTCGAGAGCAGCAACGCGTAGTCGACGCCGAGACCGAAGCCGAGCAGGGTGGCCAGGTTCAGGACGAAGACGCTCATCGGCGTGATCGACGCGACCAGGAAGATCGTCGCCAACGCGATGAGGACCGCAACGCCGCCGACGACGATGGGCACGCCGGCGGCGATGACGCTCCCGAAGACGAGCAGCAGGCAGAGAGCGGCGAGCGGCAGGGAGATGATCTCGCTCCGCTGGAGGTCGCGCTCGCTGACAGTCTGGATGTCGCCGTAGAACGCCGGGCCCCCGGCGATGTAGGTCCGCAACCCATAGACAGGCCGGACCGCGGCCTCGACCGGCGCGATCGCCTCCGGCGAGGCGTCCGGCGAAAGATCGAGCGATACGAGCGCGTACACGGTCCGGCCGTCGGCGCTGACCTGGGCCGGAGCGAGCTGGTGCGTGAGGAGACCGGTGACGTGATCGGCGGTCGGTACAGCAGCCAGCGCGGTCGCCACCGCGGTCTCGAACGCGGCGTCGCCCGCTCGTGCGTCCGTCTCCGAGTGGAGGACGATGACGAGCACCGACGGTGGCAGTCCGATCTCCGCCTCGAGCGCGTGGCGCGCGCGCGCTGCCTCGAGCTCGTCCAGCGAGAACCCGCCCGCGCTGAGCGCCCCCGGCGTCTGAGGCGCAAGGGGCAGCGCGACCAGCGCGAGGAGCGCCCAAGCCGCGATGACCGACCATCGCCGTCGCGCGCACGCCCGGCCCAGGCGTTCGAAGAGGGTCACGCTTCCACGGACGCCTCGTCGATGACCTCGAACGTCGAGACGACCTCGGCCACGCCGCGCAAC
>JACCXQ010000256.1 GCA_013696945.1 Chloroflexota bacterium
TGTCTCGCGCGCCCTACCATCAGCTCAATGCGCGCGCGCGACCTCGGCATCGTCATCGGCGAGCTCCAGCCCGGGCCGCTGGACGCCATCACGGATGTGGCCGGGGTGCGCGTCGGCCACACGACGCTCATCGAAGGAGAGGGCCTGCTCGTCGTGGGCGAGGGCCCGGTCAGAACGGGCGTCACGGTCGTCATCCCTCACGACGGCGACCCCTGGCTGGAGGCGGTCTATGCAGGGTGCCATCGGCTGAACGGCAACGGCGAGCTGACCGGCCTTGAGTGGGTCCGTGAATCGGGCCTGCTCACCACGCCGGTGGCGCTCACCAACACGCACAGCGTGGGCGTCGTCCGTGACGCCATCATCGCCGCCGAGATCCGCCAGCGCGGCGCGGCGGAGACCTACTGGGCGCTGCCGGTCGTGGGCGAGACCTATGACGGGCGGCTCAACGACATGAACGGTCTCCACGTCCGGCCGGAGCATCTGTTCGCGGCGCTCGATGCGGCCGCCGGCGGACCAGTCGCCGAGGGCAACGTCGGTGGTGGCACGGGGATGATCTGCCACGAGTTCAAAGGCGGCATCGGCACCGCATCGCGCGTCGTGCCGGAGCAGGCCGGCGGCTTCACGGTCGGCGTGCTGGTGCAGGCCAATCACGGTCGCCGTGAGCGGCTGGCCATCGCAGGCGTGCCCGTCGGCCGCGAGATACCCACGTCGGAGGTCCCGTCGGCGTGGGATGACCCGGTGTCGGCCGGTTCGGGCTCCATCATCGTGATCATGGCGACCGATGCGCCTCTGCTGCCCCACCAGTGCGAGCGGATGGCACAGCGTGGTGCGCTGGGCATCGCGCGCGCGGGCGGTGCCGGCGAGAACAGCAGCGGCGACCTGATGCTCTGCTTCGCGACCGGCAACCGGATCATGGGCGCCGGCGACGGGGACCTCGACCCAGCGATGGCCTCGGACGTGCGCGCGCTTGCTGACGCGTACATCAGCCCCCTGTTCTGGGCGGCCATCGAGGCGACCGAGGAGGCCATCGTCAACGCCCTGCTCGCTGCTCGGACGATGGTCGGGCGCGACGGCCACACCGCGCACGCGCTCCCCCATGACCGCGTCGTCGAGATCATGGCTCGCTACAGCCGAACCCAAGGAGTCGAACGGTGACCGGACCCAGCTCCCGCGAGATCTTCGAACGCTGGACGCGCGCGATGTCTGCCTTCGACTTCGACCTCCTGCGTGAGCTCATCCACCCGGACTACGTGGCGGACTGGCCGCAGTCGGGCGAGCGGATCCGCGGGTTCGATGCGTTCCGCGCCATCCTCGAGAGCTACCCCGGTGGCGCCGTGATGGCCATGGAGGAGGACAGCGCGCAACTGATGCAGCACGACGAACGCTGGCTGATGACGCCCGGCTACACCGTCGTGCCGTTGGCTGGCGGCGACTCCATCAGCTCGACACATCGAACGCGCTACCCGGATGGTTCGGTCTGGTACGTCATCAGCTTCTTCACGCTGAAGGACGGGAAGATGTGGCGGGCGACCACGTTCTTCGCGCCGGAGTTCCCTGCGCCGGAGTGGCGGACGCATCTCGTGGAGCGGATCGCGAACGACCGATCTGTCCATTAGCAGCGTGGTCAGATCCTTTCGCCCGCGCCCAGCAGGTGGCAGACTCGCCCCACGATGGAACCCGTCCAGATCCTGACGCTCGGCCTCGGGGCGTTCTTCGGCGCCCTGGGCTGGCTGGTCGTCGGCCTCTTCATCGCACGCCGGCAATACGAGCGGCAGGCCAAGAACGCGGCACGCGCTGTGTACTTCGAGTTGGACGTCGATCGCATCAACGTGGTGCTGGCGCGCGACCACAGCGTCTTCCAGACCCTCGTCCGTTCCAGCTTCGACCGTCTGCTTCCCGAGCTCGCCACCTGGCTGTCCGCTGCGGAGCTGCGTACGGTGACCAAGGCGTACATGAGCCACGCCGGTTACGAGCAGGTACGAATGGAGACCTCCATCCCCGAGGCGGTGCGGAACGCCGTTCTCGTCCGGACGGCCGACGCCCACGACGCGGCTCTTGACGTCCTCTCCGCTCGGGCGTTCTCCGATCTGGAGATCGCGGCCATGCAGGCGGCTGACGGGATCGAGCCCGCCGGCGAACCGCGCCGCGGGCGAGCCACGCTGCCCGGATCGTCGAGGTGACGAGGGAGAAGGGCGGTGCTATCCACGAAGCTGGTCGCACGGTCCACGGCGAGCTCGCGGATGCCGGCCACCGCGTCCTTGCGCCCGATGACGCCGAGGTGGAGGCATACCTCGAGGTGGCGCTGGACGCTGCGCCTCCTGTGCGCAGCGGTCCCGAACCTGACCGAACGGCGCCGGATTCGGTCGTCGTCCTCGACTTCGGCAGCCAGTACTCGCAGCTCATCACGCGGCGCGTCCGTGAGCTTCACGTGTTCTCGGAGCTCCTCCCGCACGACACGCCGTTCGA
>JACCXQ010000282.1 GCA_013696945.1 Chloroflexota bacterium
CATGTGGGCAATCTGCGGACGTTCCTACTCGCGGACCTCATCCGCCGGGCGACCCTCTACCACGGGCTGGAGGTCCTCCACGTCAAGAACATCACCGACGTGGGGCACATGCGCGACGAGCGGCTCGACCAGGGTGGCGATCGCATCCTGGTCCAGGCGGAGCTGGAAGGACGCTCGCCAGCCGAGATCGCCGACTTCTACGAGCGAGCGTTCCATGCCGACGAAGCGCTGGTCAACATCCTGCCGGCCCATCGCTTCCCGCGGGCGACCGAGCACATCGACGAGATGGTCGCGCTCGCCGAGCGCCTCGAGGATGCTGGGCTCGCGTATCGCTCAGCGGACGGAACGGTGTACTTCGAGGTCGCGCGTTGGCCCGGGTATGGCCGCCTCTCGGGCAACACGCGCGATGAGCTGCGCGCCGGGCATCGCGTGGAGGTCGAGGCAGGCAAGCGGGACCCGGCTGACTTCGCGCTCTGGAAACACGCCGAGTCCGGCCGGCTGATGCGCTGGCCCACGCGGCGTTGGGGCGACGGCTTCCCGGGCTGGCACCTCGAGTGCTCCGCCATGTCGATGCGCTATCTGGGAGAGACGTTCGAACTGCACACCGGCGGTGTCGACAACATCTTCCCGCACCACGAGGACGAGATCGCCCAGTCGGCGGGCGCCACGGGATCGGTCCCGGCGCGGCTCTGGGTCCACGGCGCGCATGTGCTGATGCGCGGCCAGAAGATGGCCAAGTCGGCGGGCAACATCCAGCGTGTCGCCGACCTGCCCGGAGCGGGCATCGACCCCCTCGCGTTTCGGCTGCTCATCCTCACTTCACGCTACCGCCACCGACTCGAATACTCGGAGGCGTCGATCCGGGCCGCAGCCGCCGGCCTCGACTCGCTCCGGGCGCGGATGCGATCGCTGGGGCCGCCACCTGCTGAGGGTCCCTGGAGCGCTCCCCCGGCGCTCCGAGCGCGGCCGGCGGGCGACCGTCCCAAAGGGCCCGCGACACACGCGGCCGGACACGGCTCGGACGATGTGGAGCCCTTCGCGATGGGCGATCGCGCCCACGCGCCGGTGGCACCTCTCTCCAGCGATGGCCGGGCGCTGCACGAGCGGTTCGTGGCGGCGATCGACGACGACCTCGATCTCCCACGCGCGCTCGGCGTCGTACGCCAGACGCTGCGCGCCGACCTCGACCCCGACGAGCGCCGCTGGCTTGTCCTGGACGCGGATCTCGTCTGCGGGCTGGACCTCGATCGCGTCTGGGAGCCCGACGCGGTACCCGACGAGCCGCTCCCCGATGCCGTGATGCGGTCGCTTCGCGAGCGCGCGGATGCTCGAGCGCGCCGTGACTTCGCCCGCGCCGATGCGCTCCGGGCCGAGCTGCTGGAGGTGGGGGTCGAGCCCATCGACGGCCCGGAGGGATCGGCCCGCTGGCGCCGGGCACGTCCCCACCGGGCGGACTGAGGGGCACCGGGCCGCACGAGCCCAGGGGTCGCTAGGATGGGTCGCGGGCGTTGGCGCGAAGTTCCTCGCCACGGACCTAACGACCGGGGACCGACCTGTCCGCCCCGTCGGCGCGGCCTTCCACGGTCATCGGGTGCGTTCGCACGAACGGATCGACCATCGGCGGGTGCCGGACGGCCGCCGAACCGGCCCCAGGCGCCTGCTCAGAGGTCGATAGGTTCGCTCAGGCGAACATCCCGGATCGCGCGACGACCCGCTGGCCTGAGCCATCTCTCAGGTGACCCTCAGGCCGCTCTCAGCTTCCTGCCGGAGCATCCGTCATACCATGTCTCGCAGTCCTGTTCCAAGGGGGGGAGTCCCATGTCCCGCGCTCGTGTCCCTCTTCATCGCCGCCTGTGCGTGCCTCATGCTGGCCGCGCCGGCATCTGCGTCGGCAGCGACGCCACCGCCCATCAGCTGGTCGCGGATCTACAACGGCCCGGCCGACGGCCATGACCTGAACACGCGCGTGGCCGTGGACGCAGCTGGCAACGTCTTCGTGGCCGGCCGATCGCCGACCATCCCCGGCGACTACACGGACGCGAACAACGACATCGCGGTCGTCAAGTACAGCCCCACCGGGCAGCGGCTCTGGGTGCGCCGCTGGAACGGGGTCGGCGATGGCGTCGACGAGGTCCAGGACATCGGCGTCGACAGCAAAGGCAACGTCATCATCGCCGGCCATACGTGGACCGGGCTCGACACGGACGGGCCGGACGCGGTGGACGACGACCCCAACGACGCCGATTACATCACCCTGAAATACGCCCCCGACGGCCGCCTCAAGTGGGCCCGCAGTTACAACGGGCCGATCGACCGAGACGACTTCGCATTCGCCATGGCCATCGGTCCGGGGAACCGCATCTTCGTGACCGGCTACTCCTGGTGGGCCCAGGAGTTCGGCGTCACGCCGATCCGGGCCGGCATCGCGACCATCGCCTACAGCCCCAACGGCACGCGGCTGTGGGTGGAGCGGCGCGACCGCGGCGAGGGCGATGGCGCTCGCGACATCGCGGTCGGGCCTGACGGGAACCTCTACCTCACCGGATCGACCATGGTCTACGACGGTGGCACCTCGCAGGACGTGGTCACCATCAGCTACACGCCCGACGGCGCGGAGCGATGGACCGCCGCCTGGGACAGCGAGATCGCGCCGCTCTCGGACGAGGACCAGGGCGACGAGCTCGCCTTCGACGGCGCGGGCAACCTGTACGTGATGGGGCGAGTCTGGACGCGCGAGCGGCCGGAGGTGCTGCTGCTCAAGTACTCGATGAGTGACGGAGCGCTTCGCTGGGACACCTCCTGGCGTCACAGCACCGAGGACGCCATGGGGCTCGCGCTCGCCGTGGACACGAGCGGCAACGCGTACGTGGCGGGCGAGGAGTACGGCAACGACGAGACCGCGCACGGCAACATCGACTCGTTCCTGACCAAGTTCACGCCCGGCGGATCCGTGGCTTGGTCCCACATCTACGCGAGTCCGTACGACCGCGGCTTCGACGGCGACGACCAGATGGTCCTGGACGCGACGGGCAACGCCTACGTGGCGATATCGTCCCAGCTGACCACCGGCTACGACATCGCGGTGCTCAAGTACCGGCCGGACGGCACTCTTACGTGGACGCAGCGCTATGACCGTTCGCGCAACGATCTGCTGTGGGACCGCCACACCTCGTGGTCCGGCCGCAGCATGACGCTGGGGGCGGACGGCTTCCTCTACGTCAGCG
>JACCXQ010000056.1 GCA_013696945.1 Chloroflexota bacterium
GAGCGCGGCGCTCATCGTGGTCGTCGTCGCCGGGTCGTTCGCGTTCGCCGAGGTCGTGCTCATCAAGGCAGTCGGGCTCGGCGTCGCCATCGCGGTCGCCCTCGACGCGACCGTGGTACGGGCACTCCTCGTCCCCTCGACGATGCGGCTCCTGGGGGAGTGGAACTGGTGGCTGCCGGACCGGCTCCGCCGCTGGGTCTCGACTCGGCTCCCGGTCAACGAGGGCGCCGCACTCGGGGCGGCGCTGCTGGGGCTCGTGGCGGTCCTGCTGCTGGCGGGTTGCTCGCCATCCGGCCGGGTGCTCGGCAACGACCCGCCGGTACCTGTCCCGCTGCCGGTGCGGACGCCGGGGGTGACCCGCGCTCCCGACCCACAGCCGGTGGTCCTGCCGCGAGACGACGCACCCCACGACCGCCTGACGGAGTGGTGGTACTACACCGGTCACCTGCGCTCGGACGACGATCGCCGTTTCGGCTTCGAGTTCGTCGTCTTCCGGGCCGAGCGCGGCGCCTTCCCGGTCAGCTGGGCGTCCCACCTGGCGCTCACGGACGAGTCGGGCGGACGATTCCTGTATGACCAGCGGAGCGAGATCGGGCCGCGGGTGGACCGGGAGGCCGGCTCGGGCTTCGACCTGGCGATCCACGGGGACGCGATCCCCGGCGTTGGTGATCCGGACGCGACGCCGTGGACCATGAGCGGAGCTGGCGGCCGCGATGAGCTGGCCGCATCCGGCAATGCGAGCGACGGATCCGCATTCGGTCTGCGACTCTCGGTCGACTCCGGCACGGGGCCGGTCGCGCTGCATGATTCCGATGGCTACGTCGACTTCGGGCCGGCTGGTGGCTCGTACTACTACTCGCGAACACGCATGGAGACGCAAGGGACGCTGACCCTCGACGGGGAGGATCTCGCCGTGCAGGGAGAGGCTTGGTTCGACCACCAGTGGGGCGACTTCATCGCCGTGGGTGGCGGGGGCTGGGACTGGTTCGCCGTCAACCTCGACGACGGCACCGACCTGACCATCTCCCTGGTGCGCTCTGCGGACGGCTCGTTCCCGCTGGTCTACGGCACGCTCGTCGGTCCCGACGGGGCGGTCGAGCACCTGCCTCGCGAACGGTTCACGGTGTCGGCGACGGACGAGTGGACGTCCGAGGCGACCGGGGCGACGTACCCGGCGGGTTGGCGCATCGACGTGCCGTCCGAGGGCCTCGTGATCGACCTTTCGCCGACCGTTCCCGAGCAGGAGCTCGACACCCGCTCGACCACGGGCGTCGTCTATTGGGAGGGCTCACAGCGCGTGACCGCGACGCGCGACGGCGAGCCGCTCACAGGTGAGGCCTATGTGGAGCTGACCGGCTACGGTCCGCCGCCGTGAGTCAGCCGGCGATGAGCTCTCCACCGTCGATGCCGATGACGTTGCCGGTGATCCAGTGCGTGCCTTCTCGTGACAGCGCCGTGATGGCCTGCGCGACATCCTCGACGGTCGTCATGCGACCAGACGGGTTCTTCGTCTCCGCGTGGCGGATGAGCGCTTCCCGCTCGGGGATCTGCATCAGAGCGGCGGTCATCGTCACGCCCGCGCGGACGGCGTTCACGGTCACCCCGGTCCCCAGCTTGGCGAACTCCATCGCGAGCTGCCGGCAGTGGGATTCGAGCGCGCACTTGGCTGCGCTGACGGCGCCGTAGGAGGCGATCACCCGGGTCGAGCCTTCGCTGGTCAGTGCGTAGACCTTGGTGCCCTCCGCGAACATGCCCGCTCGCCACGCGTCCTGCGCCCAATAGACGAGGCTGTGGGCCATGACGTCGAGCGTCATCTCCATGTTCTTGCGAGCGATGGCCTGGGGTGCGTCAAGAGCCAGGAACGGCTTCAGCGTCCCGAAGGCCAGGGAATGGAGCATCACGCGCACGTAGGGCGACTCGCCGGCCGCGCGGCGCTCGGCGAAGATCTCGCCAAGCTCGGCGATGACGCGGGCACGTTGCTCGTCGTCGGCGGCGTTGATGTTGAAGAACCGAGCCTGTCGCCCGTGGGCCTCGATGCGCGACCGGATCCCGTCGACGTGCTGCTGCCCCTGCCGCCGGTCGAGATGCACGCCACACACGTCGTAGCCGTCCGCTGCGAGCGCGAGTGCCGTCGCCTCCCCGAACCCGCTGCTCGCGCCGAGGATCAGTGCCCACGGCTGGCGGTGATGCATCGTCGTCTCCTCAGTCACGTGAGCTCCCATGATGACGGCGCGACCATCAGACGACGCCGTCCCGGCGGAGCACCACGATCTCTTCCCCGCTGTAGCCCAGCTCCGAGAGCACCTCGTCGGTGTGCTCGCCGAGGAGTGGCGGAGGTCGTCGGATCGAGCCTGGCGTCGCGGACAGCTTGAACGGGATGCCGGTCAGTCGGAGTGGCCCGATGGTGGGATGGTCGACCGTCTCGACCATGTCACGCGCGATGACCTGCGGATCGTCGAGCACATCCGCGATATCGCGGACCGCCCCGCATGGCACTTCCGCGGCGCTGAGAGCACCGAGCCACGCCGCCGAGCCGCGCTCCAGCATCCGGGGCGCGAGGATCATCTGGAGGGCCTCGCGCGACTGCACCCGTGCGCCGTTCGAGGCGAACCGCGGATCGGCGGCCAGATCAGGCAAGGCGATGGCATCGCAGAAGAGCGCCCACTGCCGCTCCGACCCGACCGCCACCGCGATCTGCCCGTCAGCGGTCGCGAACGTCTCGTACGGTGTGATGTTCGGGTGCCGGTTGCCCATCCGTCCCGGCACGACCCCCCCGACCAGGTGGTTCGCAGCCTGGTTGATGAGCGACGCCACGGTCGATTCGAGCAGGCTGACGTCGACCCGCTGTCCGCGACCTGTGCGCTCAGCCTCCCGCAACGCCGCGAGGACGGCGACAGACCCGAGCATCCCCGTCGTGAGGTCGGTGATCGCGACGCCGACCTTCGTCGGTTCGCCTCCCGCGTCGTCGGGTTGGCCGGTGATCGACATCAGCCCGGAGACGGCCTGGATGATGAAGTCGAAACCGGGCCGCTCCGCGTCCGGCCCGGAGCGACCGTAACCCGTGATCGAGAGCCGTACCAACCGCGGATTGAGCCGCCCCAGAACGTCGTCGGTGAAGCCGAGTCGCTCGAAACCTCCCGTTCGGAAGTTCTCCACGAGGATGTCGCTGCGCTCGAGCAGCCGCTCGACGATGCGGCGGCCCGCTTCGCTTCGCAGGTCGACGCGGATGCCGCGCTTGTTGCGGTTGATCGAGAGGTAGTAACCCGACTCGCCCGGGTAGCCGCTCTCCGGCTCGGGGGCTCCCGCGTACGGCGGCCCGTAACGCCGGGTCGGATCGCCGGCCGGTGGCTCGACCTTGATCACGTCCGCGCCGAGGTCGGCGAGAAGCATCGTGCAGTACGGCCCGGCCAGGATGGTCGAGACGTCGCAGACGCGGACGCCCGCGAGAGGACCAGGGCCGGTTCCGGGCTCTGCCACATCGCCGATGCTAGTCGGCGGGGGGCTCCCGTATCATCCGGCCGATGCGCAAGGTCGTCGCCGGCACCGGTCGACTCGTGCGCAGCTGGCGCGGTGCGCCGTCTCCGCCGCTGCCGGAGGCTCCTGCTGGTTGGGTTTCGGGGCCTCCCGACTTCGTCGGCGTCGGCACGGCGCGCTCCGGGACCACCTGGTGGGATGAGCTGATCCATGCCCATCCACTCGTCGACCGCGCCCCCGGGATCCCCAAGGAGGTGCACTTCTTCGACCGCTTCTGGGACGGGTCCTTCCGCGACGCCGACATCGACGGTTACCACGCTTACTTCGCGCGCCGCCCAGGGCACATCGCCGGGGAGTGGACTCCCGGTTACATGGTCGACTTCTGGGTGCCGGCGCTGCTCCGTCGGGCGGCGCCCAAGGCTCGGCTGCTCGTCCTGCTACGGGACCCGATCGAGCGCTTCCGGTCCGGTCTCACGCTCACGGAGAACCGGCTGACGCTCCAGTGGACACCGCGAGCGGCCGCGAATGGCGGCTTCCAGCGCGGGTGCTACGCCGATCAGCTCGAGCGTCTCTGGGCGACCTTCCCGCGTGAGCAGGTGCTGGTCCTCCAGTACGAGCGCTGCGTGGCCGACACGGCGACGGAGCTACGGAGGACCTTCACGTTCCTCGGCCTGGACCCTTCGGCGGTCGACGAGATCGACGTGGATCGGCGCGTCAACGAGACGCGGGTCGAGAAGGTGCCGCTGTCGGCTGATCAGATCCGGACGCTGGCACGAGCCTACGGCCCGGAGAACCAACGCCTTGCCACGCTGCTGCCGGACCTCGACCTCTCGCATTGGGGAGCCGGCGCAACGTGACCGCTGGACGGCGACCCGTACCGGTGTCGGTCCGCGCCCGCCAGCGAGTGGTACGAGTGCTGCGTGATGTGCGCAAGTGGCGCGGGCACCGCCCGCCCGGCCCGGGCTCGCCCCCGGCCGTGCCGTCAGGGTGGATCGCCGCACCGCCCGACTTCGTCGGCGTCGGTGCCCAGAAGGCAGGCACCTCGTGGTGGAGCGCCCTCATCCAAGAGCACCCGGATGTCCACTTGGCGGGGAACCAGCCCAAGGAGCTCCACTTCTTCGACGAGTACTGGGAGCGGCCCTTCACCGCCGCAGACGCCGACCGCTACGCCCGCTTTTTCCTGCGCCCGGAGAGCGGCGGGCTTGCCGGGGAGTGGACCCCCGGCTACATGGTCGACTTCTGGACGCCCGACCTGATCCGCCGCGCCGCGCCGGACGCGCGGATCCTTGTGCTCCTCCGTGACCCGCTCGAGCGATACCGCTCCAGCCTCGCGCACACGGACGACCTGTCGCGGGCGTCGCTCGGGCGCCAGGATGCGATGGGCGCCTACCAGCGTGGGCTCTACTCCCAGCAGCTGCGCCGGGTCTTCGCGGCGTTCCCAAGGGAGAAGGTGCTGGTCCTCCAGTACGAGCGCTGCCGCGACGATCCGCACGGGGAGCTGGCGCGGACGTTCCGGTTCCTCGGATTGGATGAGGTCGCGCTCGATACCGCGCGGTTCGAGCGCCCGGTCAACCCGACGACCGCGACGAAGGTCGACCTGACACCAGAGCTCCGGCGCTCGCTGGCCGAGGCATACGCTCCCGACCTGGCGGCGCTGCCCGACCTCGTCCCGGATCTGGACCTCGATCGGTGGCCGACGGTGCGGGAGCTCGCCGCGCGTTAGCATCGGGCCCATGCCCGACCGACACTCCGTCATGACGGTGCACGCCCATCCCGACGACGAGACGATCTCGACGGGCGGGACGATGGCCCGCTACGCCGCGGAGGGCCACCGGGTGATCTGCGTCACGTGCACCGGCGGCGAGCATGGCGAGATCGTCGTCCCGGAGCTCGATACGCCGGAGAACCACGCGCGGCTCGCCGAGATCCGGCGCGAGGAGCTGGCACGGGCGCTCGCGCAGCTCGGCCCGATCGAGCACCACTGGTTGGGCTACGTGGACTCCGGGATGATGGGCACGCCCGAGAACGACGGCGCCGGCAGCTTCTGGCAGGCCGACCTTGACGAAGCGGCTGGGCGGTTGGTACGACTGCTGCGCGAACTGCGGCCCGAGGTGGTCGTGTCGTACAACGACTTCGGCGGCTATGGCCACCCCGACCACATCCGCGCCGCGCTGACGGCCAAGCTCGCATTCGAGCGGGCGGGCGATCCCGAGGCCTACCCGGAGCAGCTCAGCGACGATGGGTTGCGACCATGGCAGCCGCTCAAGCTCTACGAGACCGTGCTCGACTTCGGCCGCCGACAGGGGTTCGCGGACCTCCTGCGCGAGCGAGGCATCGAGACGTGGTGGGCGCCGCCTGAGGACGAGACCGACGAGCAGCGCGAGGAGCGAGAGTCGCATCTCCGGCAGATGGCCGGAGCCCAGGGACCCATCACGACGCGCGTCCCGGTCGCCGACCACATCGACCAGAAGCTGGCAGCGATGCGCGAGCACGTGACCCAGCTCAGCGCAGACGGCTTCTTCCTCGCGCTGTCCGCCGATGACTGGCGGACGATCCAGCCGACGGAGGACTTCACGCTGAGGGTCTCGACGGTCGGCGTACGGCTCCCGGAAGACGACCTGTTCGCGGGCGTCCCGCCCTGAGCTCAGTAGTCGAGCATCCCCTTCGACGCGTTCCGGATCACCCGCAGGACGGCCTGGCCCGACTCCGGCTCGAGCAGGTTGGGCTGGGACTGGTCGATCGTCAGGAACGGGTTCATCTCGACCTGGACGAGCTCGCCACGGTGGAACGTGAGCTCTGGCAGGACGCCCTCCATGGTCGCCTCCGACCAGTTCTGGTCGAACACGAAGTTGCCGATCGAGTAGAAGACCAGACGGCCGTCGATCTCCTCCATGGCCGCCACCTGATGGTGGCCGAAGCCGACGATGACATCGGCTCCCGCGGCGATCCACCTCTGGGCGAAGCGTCGCTGAGAGGGCGCGGGGTTCGGCGTGTACTCGGGACCCCACGATGGGAAGACGATGACGATGTCCGCCTCGTTCGCTGCCTGCTCGATGTTCGGGATGAGCTGGCGATCGCGGCACGGGAGCGCGCCTGCGCTGTTTTCAGTGGCCCATGACCCGGGCGCGACAGTGACGCACGGCAGGATCGCGACCGTCGAGTCGCCGACCTGCTGGACGGACCATGTGCGCGCCTGCTCGAGGTCGATGCCCGCACCGGAGAACCCGATGCCGAACCGACGCAGGTGCCGGTACGTGTCGCGGATGCCGCTCGTCCCGAAGTCGAGCATGTGGTTGTTCGCCAGCGAGACCCAGTCGATGCCGGCATTCACGAACATCTGAAGCAGCTCGGGCTTCCCCGAGAACGGTGTCCCGACCACCCGGAAGACCCAGTTGTCGGGGACCGGATTCTCGAGGTTGCCGAACGCCAGGTCGGCGTCCTGGAGCATGCGTCGGACGATGCCCTTGTTGCCCGTCTTGACGTAGCTGGGCACCTCCTGCGGTGTGAACGGTGGGAATGGCCCGCAGCAGTAGCGTCCGGTGATGCGGACCATGCCGCCGTCGAACGGGTAGTCGATGCCCTTGTTGCGGTTGTAGACACGCTCGTAGATGCCGCGGTCCATGAGCATGTCGCCGCCGACGACGAGCGTTATGGCCGACGCCTGGTCCCAGGCCTCGTCCGGGCTGACCGTCACGGGGATGGTCAGGGGCCACGCGTGGTTGCCCCTGACGCGCTCCGTCCCGATGAGCTCCTTGCCCTCGAGAGGCAGCGCACGGACGCGAGGAGTGAGCTGGGACGCGCGCAGGAGCCCCAGACCGCCGTCGCTGAGTGACATCAGGATCTCCGTGGGCTCCGCACTCTGCACGGTGTCCGCGATGCGGATGCCCAGTGCCTGCGCGATGGCATCGCGGTCATCCGCCGGCAACCACACGTCCGCGAACCGGTCGCTCCGTCCCTCGAGCGCGGCGATGAGCTCGCCACGCGACAGGCCTCCGCCCTGCTCCCAGAAGCCCACGACCGGCACGATCGGCATGGCCACGTCGACCGGGGTCGGTGGCGGCGATGGTGACGCGGCGGGGTCGGGGGTCGGAGATGGCCCCGGGCCGGTCGGGCCGGGGCTGTCGGCTGGGTCGGGTGTCGATGGGTCGGACGCGAGGGGGCCTGAAGCGGCCGCAGGAGTGGCGGTCGGGGACGACGAGCCTGTCCGGTCGGTCGAGCCGGGTACCGGGGTGGTGCGGCCCCCCGCAAATACGGCCAGCGCGGCCACAGCGATGAGCAGGGCCCCGACGATGCCGACGACGAGACCCCGCGAGATCCCGGCGCGGCCTGCGGGGCGGGAGGACATGGCCGGGGATGGTACAGGCTAGTCGGCCAGCCACCCCTCGGAGGTGCTGCGGATCCGCCGGAGGACGACCTCGCCGTCGCCGGCCGGGTCCAGGAGGTTCGGCTGGGTCTGGTCGATGGTCAGGAACGGGTTCATCTCGACCTGGACCATCGCGCCGGCATGGAAGGTCATCTCGGGGAGGATGCCCTCCATCGTGATCTCCGCCCAGTTCTGATCGAACACGAAGTTGCCGATCGAGTAGAAGACGAGCTTCTCGTCGATCTCCTCCATCCCCGCGACCATGTGATGCCCGAAACCGACCACCACGTCAGCGCCGGCCTCGACCCACGCACGGGCGAGCTGCCGCTGGCTGTCCTGGGGCTGGGACGTGTACTCCGGCCCCCAGCTCGGGAAGACGATCACGGCGTCGGCTTCCTGCGCTGCGCGCTCGATGTTCGGGATGAGCTGGCGGTCCTGGCACGGCATCGCGCCCGCTCGCCCCGCGCGTGCCCAGACGATGGGCGTGATCGTCACGCAGGGGAGGATCGCCACGCGCCCACCTCCCGCATCCAGCACCGAGTATTCGCGCGCCTCGTCAAGGTCCATTCCCGCGCCGGCATGGGCGATCTCGAATCGGTCGAGATGCTTGAGCGTGTCGGCGATGCCGTCGGGGCCGTAGTCGTACATGTGGTTGTTCGCCAGTCCGGCCCAATCGAGCCCGACCCTCGTGAAGATCTCCAGGAGCGCCGGCTTGCCCGAGAACGGCGTGCCGTGGAGATGGAAGCTCCAGTCATCGGGCACGGGGTTCTCCAGGTTGATCATCGAGATGTCGGCTTCCTGCATCAGCCTCCGTACGACGCCCTCGTTGCCTGTCTGGCGATAGCGCGGGACGTCATAGCGGCCGAGCCCCGTGTACCACCCGCAGCAGTACCGGCCGGTGATCTCGATGGTCCCGCCGTCGAACGGGTAGTCCAGGCCCTTGCCCTTCTTGACCACGTGGAAGTACGTGCCGCGGTCCAGGATCGAGTCCCCCCCGGCGACGACCGTGAACGTCTTCGCCTGGTCCCATCCCGCGCCGTCGGCCGCGTTCACCGGCAGGACAAGTGGCCAGTCGAGGTTCGTTGCCACGCGGTCGTTGCCGAAGAGCCGCTTTCCCTCGAGTGGGAGCGCGTTCACCAGGGGAGTGACATCGGCGGCGCGCAGGAGTCCCAGCCCGCCGTCCTTCAACTCTCGGCGGATCGCGTCGGGTTCCGCGGTCTCGACGGACGCCGCGACGGCGATGCCGAGCGCCGCCGCGATCCCATCCCGATCAGCAGCCGGGACCAACACCCGGTCGTACCGCTCGCTCCGACCCTCCAGCGCGGCGACGAGCTCGCCACGCGAGAGACCGGGGTCCTGCTGCCAGAAGCCGACGACCGGGACGATGGGCATCATCACGTCCGCGCCGCTCGGTGGCGGACCGGGGGTGGCGGCAGGGTCTGGTGTGCCGGAAGGACCGGGCGACGCCGAGGGGCCGGAGCTGGCACCCGCGTCGGCCGTGGCGCTCGGATCGGGCGCATCCGACGCGCCCGGCCCACTGGTCGTCGGTGGGGCGGGCACGCTCGCGACGGGCGCCGACGGCCGCGGCGAGGGGCTCGCTTCAGGGCCGAGCGCCGCGGCCACGAACCCGGCGGTCCCGATCAGGAAGAGCGCGAACAGGATCGTGACGAGGATCTGGGATACGCCGGGGCCACGCCGCGGGCCCTGCGCAGCGAGCCGTGGGTCGCGTCGGGGCACGGCCTGTCGCCGAACGGGGACCCGGGGGTCGCGGGACATCGGAGCCAATGGTAACGGCCGGAGGGAGGTGGCGGACCCGACCGGATTCGAACCGGCGATCTCCAGCGTGACAGGCTGGCATGTTGGGCCGCTACACCACGGGTCCGCAGCGGGACGGCGAGGATAACAGGGCGACCCGGGCCTGTCAGACGACCGGATGCGCGGGATGAGGGGACGAACGTATCGT